>JAGQNT010000119.1 GCA_020427965.1 Candidatus Saccharimonadota bacterium
AAGGTATTTTTGCCCCTGGCCAGTGTGATGCCAGCTCCCTGGGCGCTGCCACTATCAATACGTTGCTGTAAGCAGTACTGCCCACAGGCTGCACCAACTTGGACGGTGTATGTGCGGAACGCCTGCCCACCTGCCCGCCAGGCCATGCCTGTTGGTGTTGCGGCGGCGTTCCAGTTCATGCGAAAGCCAGACTGTTTGAGAGTGATTGTTCCTGGCTCATTGATGAAAATGTCACGTTGCATTCGACTGGCGTCACTTGAGGTCGTAGAGCCGAGTGGCCCTGAGAATTCCAATGGAAGTATCAGACTATTTAGCACCGTTGTCGTCCCCGATAAGGTAAATTGGTACGTTACGTACAGGGTAATCGTAATGTGGTGGAAGCGTGTTGCCAGGCTGGACCACAACTGGAAGTTGTGTGTTGTGGTGGTTGTTGGAACCGCCGGTTTATAAATCCAGCGACAGTACCGTTGACTATTGAGACCAGCTTCTTGGGCTCCGAAAGCTGTAGAAGTGCCGCTATCAATATTCACAGTCATAGTGAAGTCGGTGGTATTCGCAGTATTCTCGTTACCCTCGATCACAAAGAAATAATCACGAATCGTCACGCCATTCTCAGGCAGCATGCCACTACCTCCGGTCAATATGGGTATTTGACTGGTACCAATATTACTGTTTGCCGTGGTGGTAAGTGCACCCACTAGACTCTCAAGTGGAATACGAGCAGTCTTTATTTGTGTTGCCGCTGTATCGTTGTATTCATAGGTGACCGTAATAATGGCATTAACATTTCGCATGCCAAGTGTCGTACCCGTCGTTTGGTTGAAGTAAACCTGCAGGTCGCAGGTCATACTGGTGCCTGTCCAGTTCGTCGTAAAGTATGAAGTGAAATCCCATGGCCCATCAACCGCCGCAATTTCTTCACCAGAGTTTGTGATCACGTCAGTGATAGAGGTAGTAGAATAGGCGACCGCAGCTAATCGCAGGCCGACACGTTGCTCGCTGATAGTGCCGCCAGTAGCGGTTATAACATCTTGAAAACCAATATCAACAGTGACCGAGCGAAAGGCCGATACCGTTTCAGGAATGTAGAGTGTTATCTGGGTGAGGTTGGTGACGGTGGCGTTCGTGATGACGCTCGTTGTGGTGGGGAAAGCGAACTGAATCGTCTTTACTCTTGTTGCCATAACATCCTGCGCATTCTAAGACACTTTCAATGTTAGGGTTATTTCCGAAGCAGAGCCTGAAACACTCTGCAGATAAAATCCAAAAACATCACCGGCACTGACACTCGTTGTCCAGCCGGTTAGCGTGGTGGAAAAACCAGTCGTTGCGGCACTCAAGCTTGGCTTTGCAGCTGCGGTTATCGTATTGGCAATAGTTGGCAATGATCCGGCAGCTTTCCAGATATCAATCGTGCATGTTGTCGAGGCATTGGCAATAATATCCCATCGAGAAATTGTCCCAGAGTAGGGAACACGCACATAGGTTGTAAGGCCGGCAGTAATCGACGATGACAATACACCATCACCCCAGATTGCAGTCGGCGCGTGTTCTCTATTGCTCCAAGCTGGTATGCCACCCGCCAGGTTTAACACTTGGCCATTGGAGCCTGCCGCCAGCCTAGTGAACACTCCTGACGAGTTTCGATAGTAGATATCTCCAGTGGCCCCAGAAGAATCATCGTAAGCAGCGATTTTCTTGCGAGTGGTGCTAGTGGTTTGGGTGAAGTACAGGGTATCGGAATTAAATTCTACTGCACCCGCTTCTGGCGTAGAAAGGAGCGTGCCAGAGGAAAATTTAAGAGGAGCAGTACCAGCTGTCGCCGTACCGGGGCGTATTGTAATCTTTTGGTGTCCGCCGTTGACGGGGTTGTCTGTATCGTCATTATAGTGCTCTTTCATCAGGTACTGGCGGATAATATCTCCCCAGGTACCGTCATCACTGTTGACGATTGGAAGCCGTTGTTGTGCCATAACTTGCTTGGCGCCTCCGCTTTACGACCGCGCGGGCTATCTAGTTGTGCCTCTCCCCTGGACGGTCGGTGAGTTTTGCTCACATTATGGTTATGCCTACCATAATGATAGTTAACAGAGGTAGGAAATGCAATCAAATTAAGTGTATGTAGCAATAAATACTACATGAATTTTCTGGGGTGGGGGACATCACCCCTTTGTTTTCCAGCCACTTCCATCCCAGATTTTTACCGGCTTTTCCACCCAGCTACTACCATTCCACTCTTTCAAGGGTTTGTACTCCCAGCTACTACCATTCCAAACCTGTATGCCGGTATTTGGCACAAAAGTTCGGACACCACTCCAGGGACCATATGCGTTCAAGCCGGCTGGGTCGATTGCTCTAACTCGCCAAAAATAGGTTGTGGTAAGTGACAGAGTACTCTGAACGGTATAGTCGATTGATACCCCTGAAGTGAAGGGGTGTCCGGCCGTGAAACCAGCGTCGCTGGCTGAGTAGGCAGTTACTAATGGATCTCCCGACTGCGAATCAAATGACGTAACTGTGTCGATTTCTATCTGATATTCAAGATCGTCCCCGTCCCCATCAGTACCGGTAAACGTGAGGGTAGGCGATGGCTGCACATTGGTCGCGCCGTTGTTGGGATAATTCAGAACAACAACTGCCGCGTCATTTTCTATGAGTGGCAACTGTACGGTTTGTAGCGACCAAGCAGTCGTATTGCGGGTGTTATTTTTATATACGATATCTTGTGAAGTACTATCAATGACGGCGGCTGCAAGTTCATTTGCCCAGGTTGTGCCCTGCCCAGAGTTTGTTAGGCTAAAGATAGTAAATGCTGCCGTGACGTCACTAACAACAGTGGTAGGAACGAGTACTGTTGTATTCACGATGTTAGTGTCGGACGCCAGCTCTTTTTTTGCACCTGGCATGTTGACAACATAGGCTTCAACGTAAGTCGTGTTTGCCGTAGCTCCACGACGTATCTGTAGGTTCGTTGGGCTGGTTAGCTCAACGATCGGATTTGTGTTGAGCGTTGCACCATCAGCTTGATAGGTAAAAATTGTGAAGGCGACATCTAGATCCACGTCATTTATTAGAGCGGTGTCTTGTGAGGTGGTTGAGATAGCAATTGATTGATGTTCTACTGTAGTCGCGTCGGTGAATTCGACAACCTGCAGCGTCACAGAGGCGTTGTTTCCATTTGCGCCGCGTGTAATAGCCACATTAGAGGTTGAGGTAATATCGGCAGCAAACAGGCCACTGTTTGCTTGGTTTCCCGAAGACGTATCAACCCTGCCGGAGAGGAAGGCGAATGCCTTATCGGTTCCTGCAAGCGTAGTGATGGACTGAGAATTTGTTAGGTCAGATGTACCGAAAGACACATTATTTATGTGCTGGACTGACGTGTTAGCCATTGAGATTACTTGCCAGTAGACAGTGATACCCGTTGCTGTACCGTAGCGATCTAGGTTGAATGATGAAATGCTTGAACCGAGCGTGGGGAAGTATGCCTCGATAAAAATGCTATTTGGGCTGCTACTATTGCCTAAGCCAAGCCAAATTTTTATCCAGGTTTGTGATGTATCAACTGCAGTGTCCAGGTTCACGGTGACCGAGGTTGCGCCACCCAGATCTGTCGCCCCCCTTTGCACCAGATGCGGTTTAGTGGGATCAACAACTGTTAGCGTCCGAGTTTCGCTAAATGCTCCATAACTACCACTGCCGGTTGGGTCGATGGCAGCCACACGCCAATAATATGTTCCAAGAGCCAGCGGAGTTTGCACGGTGTAGTCAATGGCTACATCCGATGAAAAGGGATGACCGGCAGTAAAACCACTATCGGTATCTGAAAAGGCATCAATCAGCGGATTTCCGGTCTGCGAGTCGAAGGTATTATAGCGGTCAATCTGGATGTTGTACTCAACATCATCGCTTTCGGGGTCACTCGCTGTAAAGTTGAATGTGGGTGTTGTATCGGTAGTAGTTACACCTTCAGCGGGTGTGTTTAAGCTGGTTGTAGGAAAATAATTAGTAGCACCTGTTTGAGGTTTTAGTGCTACGGACATTGCACCCCAGTTGGTGCTGCCATTCGCTAACGTAACATTACCCGATACGGCAGTCGCAGTTGTCTGAATATAGTCCGCCAAAGCTGCAGCCGAGGATGCCGCGCCGGTTCCTGGTGGACCATTTACGTTATCGTTTCGCTCTACTAGGGACCCGGGCCAACCGCTAGCTATAGCGCTACCTCCATTACCTTTCTCGGTTCCCACACAGGCAATTACCGCACAATCATCAGCACTTGGGGTAAGTGAGTTCAATGAAGCGGTTGAGCCCGTACCGGTGTTGGTGGTGCTCGCATCAATCGGGTCTAGTATATCCACCCCACGGTACACAGAGAAAATAGCAATACCACGTTCGCTGGTTGACGCAGTTACTGTGTACGAAGTATCTGCCGAGCTGGCAACACGATAGGCCAGCAGGTTATTGTGACTTCCGGCAGTATCCGTGTCCTGGATGCTCATAAAACCAGCAGGCAGATCAAAGCCCGCACCGTCACATGAGCCAAAGAAGACCACAACGTCATAGTCCTGAATGCCAATAGACGAGACGTCCACGATGACAGAGGTCGAGTTGTCGATGTTGTCGGAAGCGGTACCGATATAACTTATAGCCATTCAGATAATCCGACGTTAATTTGTGTCAACCCACAAATCTCCTACCGAGGGTGAAGATGGTGCGGTGGTGCTGACTGTAATATTTGTGTCACCAGTTGTTAAAACTCGTCGTTCGGTACTGGTAGTGCGAGTAAAATACAGCTTGTCATTATTGAATTCAACCGCGCCAGCCTCAGGCATACTCAATAGCGTTCCGGATGTGAATTTAAGAGGAGCAGTACCAGCCGTCGCGGTTCCTGGCTGGATGGTGATGGTTTTATGGCCACCATTGGCGGGGTTATCAGTGTCATCATTGGCATGTTCCTTCATCAGGAACTGGCGGATGATATCCCCCCAGGTACCGTCATCACTGTTAACTATCGGGAGTCTTTGGGGGGGCATTCCTACCTGCCAAACCTTCTGGTGCCGAAGTCCTGGTCAATTCCAGGACTTAACGGGTGGCGCTCAGATGGCTGGCTGGGGCTAAAAAACGAGAGTAAACTCTGGAATCCAAATACTGACAACAAAAGACCTGCCATTACCTGCAGGAACTGACTGCGTGTCATCTCTTTTTGTAGTTGTTCGCGGAAACGCTCTCGCATGGCCTTTTCGCTCTATACCCTACCTTATATTGCTACTGTTTATTGTAGCATAAGCGTTAGTTCAGGGGTGAAAAAGGTGTTGTTATTTTTCGCCTTTTGCTTTGGACCTCACTGATTTTGCCATCAAAATACTCTTGCGAATCATTGACCACAGACCAAACCCTAAAATAAGCACAACAATCAAGCCAACCACGAGAATTCGCCACGGGATGACCCAAAAACTGACTTCACCTTCGATTGGGACGTCCCGTGTACCATCGTTATAGACGGCCACGATTTTTGCGGTGTAACGGCCAAAGCGGAAGTTTGAGGCATTGGACCAATTCCAGGTTAGCTTACTCTTAGTCTGACCATCATCACCCGTAATAGATTTGAAAACGGGGAAGCCGTCATCCCAGTTTTGTTGGATTGTGCGTACGACCCCTGGTAGGATATAACCCTGCTTCTCATTCAGGGGGAGGACTGCCAATGGTTCACTGCTATTTTCGCCTCGCTGTATGTAGATGTTGCCATAGGGCTGGACGATAGTATTACCAAGGTTGCGGAAGCGAATTTCGAATGTAGCAGGTAAAAACTCGTAGACGCGCTTGGTAACGACAAATTTAGTAACGGCTAGTTCACGTTTTGCTCCAGGGCGATCAACATTGATCAGGGTAAATACAGCCACGGAACCACGGATTAAGCGCCCGTGGACAACTGGCTTCGGCTCCTTTTGGCGGCTGATGACTAATGCAAAAGAGTAACTGAAGCCGGATTCCTGCGGGAGTGAAAAAGTTACTTTTTCGGTAAACCACTGACCAGGTGCAATAGTGAATTTCTGCTGACTAAAGCTAATCCATCTTGAGATTCCAGCAGGCGAAGTTTCGTCCAAATTGATTTCACCAGAATTATTATCAACGTGGAAACTGCGAGGATCTATTTTTAAGTCTTCTGTCTGCGATCCCGCGTTCCGTATTTTTAACTCGACAGTGGTGTTCTGGCCCGGCTTTATGGTTGTAACCAGTGGCGATGGGGTAACTTGTAGCGAGAACTCACGCGATTCAGCTGCCAAAACCCGGTGTGACATCCCGAAATATGCGACAACAAACAACACGCCAGAGAGCGCTAATAGTAGCATCCACTTTTGGCGTGTTATTGTCATTTATTACCCTAGCCTAGTTAATTCTTAAAACTAGGTTACGTTGTTTTTCGCTTTAGAACAAGCCGGCACCAACAACAGTAATAGTGTCAGTGTAGTCGGTAGCTGCAGGTGTTGTCGCAGCGATTGTAGCGTTGTTAGTGAGCGTCAGAACAGCGGTGTCAGCCGTACCGTTGGATGATGCCAGTGTACGGAACGACGTGTCCAGACCGCCACCCTTGCCAGATACGCCACCAACAAATGGTGTAGCAACGGTAACAGTACCAGTACCACCTGCTTGTGTTTGGGTTACGCCAGTGTTGTACCCTGCTGTACCTGCAGACAGTGTACTGTTGGTACCGGGTGTGGTAGAGGCAATCGTTGCTGAGGCAGTTGCCGAGTTAAGCCCAGTGTTGCTATCTTTGGCCCAAACTAGCCAGCCATTCTTGGCGTTTGTGTTAACGGTTGCAGTACGGGGAGTTGGGCTGGAGGAGATTGAACCAGTACTCAATGTACCGAGGGCGTCCGTATTGCCACTCAATGCAAATGAGAATGCCTGAGGAACGGTAGCTGTTACAACGATCTGGTCGTCAGCGATACTAGCAGTAGCGTATTGGGCGCTGTCGATAGTGCTAGGACCAGTAGCTTCAGTAGTAACAACGCCGAGGTTCGACGAAGTTGCACCTGCTTTGACCGTTAATGCGGCACTGTTCGTCCAGTTGAAACAGTACAGTGTACCAACTGTCAGGTCGCTACTTGGGAAAGTAACATCCTGACCACTAGCAGTGGTTGCCGTATTAATTCCCGGCCAGGCGGCAGCACCAGATGGCCATGCCGTGTTAGTCGTGTTTACAGTCCAGTTGCCGGCCGTTGAGCTGACCGTGTAGCCAGTCGGGAAGGTGACTTTAACATCGGCTTCAGTCGCAACAGTTGTTGGGTTTGCACACACTGTTCCAGTGGTTGCGGTGCTAACTTTCATACGATCAAAACGAACTAGCACTTGGGCAAGCGCTGCAGCGTTTGTTCGGGGTACAAAAAGTAACAGCATGACGAGTGCTGCCACAAGAACAGCAGCCACAAGCCCGTAGTTTACTTGTGTTGTTGATTTAGTTTTCATCCTCACTACCTTTATCTTAATTTTCTTAAATAATTATATACCGCTTCATAATAGCATAAGCGTTTCAAATACAACACCCTGTAGCCTGTTATTGATGTAGATAAGACATCAATTCAGCCAATGCAGGTCTGTCAAACTTTGAGACAGTAATCGTAACGCATCGTCACTAGTCGTCGTGTCGCTGGCCGTAATAATTACATAGCGCTTGCCGTGTGTAACAAAAGCAGTATATGAATTGACAGCTCCCTTGTTTAGGAATACTTCCGCACTACTCGGTATTGAATTATCCGTAACGCGTTCGTAAGGGCCGGTCTGGCTTACCCGCAAATGATAGTCGCCGACTTCGCTCAGTCCTCCGGCGGGTAGCGTATCACTGGTAATGGCGATTTGGCCACGAGGGTTGATTGAGCCAAAAGCTACAACCTGTATTCTCGTCGCTCTCGTTGAGTTATTTTTTACCGTCCAAACCGCAGGAATTTTAATGGTTACATAATCAGTCCTGAGCTCTTTATAGCGTACGTTTGTATCCGTTGCCTTGACTTCGGCAGAGCTGTTCAGTGTAGTCGTAACCGGTTCACTGCTCCACCGGTAAAGTACGATTAGCGCAACACTAGCCACCATCGACACTGCTAGCAGTATACGGAACAATCTACTGGCTATCATGTAGCGTACAACTAAATATTCCGCCATATATTTCATGATAGCCCAAATTCGATCCTAGATAAACGAATAGATCTAGGCGTATTAGCTTAGCGCTCGCGGTACAAACGCCACATTGGAATGGCGCAAATAGCAAGCACAAAGGCGAGGCCTGGCAGGAAGTACGGGATAAATTGTGTGTTGGCTTCGGGGTGCTTGGCAAACAACACATAGGTCGCACTCAGTACGGTAACAACTAATGCCCCAGCTGCAACGAGGTGGGACAAGGCAAATAGCCAATCAACTGGAGTAATACGGTTCGACTGACGCACATAGAAGATGTACAAATACGTGATTGCTCGAATCAGTAGGGCGGTGGCCGCAATAAAGGTACTCGTGAACACATAGGCCGCGATGACATCGATAGACTTTGTAAATAACATCAGCAGCATGACCACGCCAAACACCAGTAGCGTGTTGGTAACTTCCCAGGTGGCATCAACGTAGCCAGATAGTTTGCTGCCCGATTTACCCGACAGACGCTTGAGGCTCAGAAAAGTTTCGTACAGGAAAGCCAACACAAACAGCAGAATGGGGATGTAGATTAATGCGTAGACGGTAATCATGATAGGGTGCCGCCTTTTTTAGATTTCTCAGCAGCAACCAATCGCTTTATTGCATAAAACGTAGCGAAAAATAACAGTACATACGCAATCGGGAAAGCGTAGCCATACACAGTCACAGAGTCAGATTTCGTAAACGCTTCTTCGGTTGTGACGAAGCCACGGACAGCCCAGGGTTGGCGGCCAATTTCGGTTAACATCCAGCCTAATTCGACGATGGCGATGCCGATGAAGCCAGAAATTCCAATCAGGTACAGCACTGGTCTGGTTTGTAGCCACTTGCGTCGTGCAGCATACACCACAAAGTAACCCGGAATTAAGACCATCAGAATATTTACGAGTGTCATCTTGACGTCGAACAAGGTATGTACAAACAGTGGTGGACGCTGGTCCTTAGGCGTTACGTTTAGACCCTCCACGGCCGCATCCGTTGAATTTCCAGCCAGCAAACTCAATGCGCCGGGAATTTCAAAATGAGGGCCAACAATGGTTCCATCCTCGCGGCCAACGCCGCCAACGGTCAGTGGCGCATTATTGCGGGTGGTGTAGTTTAGTTCGATTGCAGCCAGCTTTACAGCTTCGTATTTCGCCAGGTACTTGCCAGTTATATCGGCGGTAATGCCGGATAGAATAAACATGACGCCGGCGAACAGCATCAGTCGCTTGATGATGAACCAGTCCATCTCATGGTTTTTGCTGGTTCTTTTGGTGTACGCTGACCTGGCGATGCGGAAGGCGTACATGCCGGCGATAATCAACGCCGCGCTCAGGTAATAACCGGGCATGGAGTGGACAAATTCAACTATCGAAGTTCGTGAAAACATGGCTGCCCAGACGTTGACGTTCTCAATCTTGCCGCTGATGTAGTCAAAGCCACTTGGGTAGTTCATCCAGGCGTTAACACTGGTGATAGCATAGGCGCTGAGAGTGCTGCCGACAATAATCATGAGGCTAAACAGCCAGTGAACCATCGGTTTGACCTTGCCCCAAGTGCGTAAATACAGCGCCAAGAAAGTTGCCTCGATCAGGAAAGCGTACGTTTCGAACATGAACGGCAGGCCGATTACTTCGCCGCCAAACTTCAGAATTCCCGGCCATACCAGTGACATCTGCAAGGCAATGATGGTTCCTGAAACCACCCCCGTAATAACCAGTAATGCCATGATTTTTGACCAGAACTTGGCGACATTAATGAACCGCTGGTCTTTACGGACAATTCCAGTCAGCTCAAACCAACTGACCAGGATTGGCAGCGTTAGCCCCATTAACACAAAAATAATATGAAACCCAAGGCTGTCGCCCATCAAGATTCGTGCCGCGTGTACAGTACTATCCATAATTATCTACCTCTTCGAGTGTAGCATAAGCATTTTCTAGTCTAATGTGATTTCAATCGTTACGCCGTGATGTATTTTGGTTAGCCATTGTTAATATACGGGGCTTGTTTTACCCAAGCATTTGTCTCGACTAGGTCAACCATAGCTTTAGCAACGGCAGATCGGTTAATGAGCAGGCCATTTGGCGAGTCCTGTAGTTTGTAGCCAACTCCCGAACCACCTGTCATGACGGGTGAACGTACCACGGTCCAGTCAAGGTCACTTTTTGATAAGATTGCCAAATGATCTTCGCCGTCGCGTAGTACTTTTGGCGCGAAAGCAATCAGTGGCAGATTACTCATCC
>JAGQNT010000120.1 GCA_020427965.1 Candidatus Saccharimonadota bacterium
AACAACAGTACTGGATGCTCGCTGTGCAAGCGATTCGTTCCCCGGGTTTGCCGAGACTTTGGCAGGCTTAGGTGGAGATGTTCACGTCGAAGCAGTACCTTAACGTATGGCCGCTGACCTTCAGAGCACCTTACCGTGTCCGGCCTGCGATGGCACAGGAATGCGGCACCGGGTCTATGTCTTTAGAACCCGCAATCGGGCCGTAGCATCCGAGGTAGAGATCCAACGTGCGGAAGCTTGCACAATATGCAAAGGCATTGGCACAGTAAGTACGTTGGAACTTGAACAGTGGCAGCGTCTTCAGGTGCTTCAGATTTGTCCGGTCTGCAATGGGAGTGGTGGAAAGCGATGGTGGTCATGGCATGAAACTGGACAAGGGACACAGAAATCGTTTGAATACGTGCCCTGTGTTGTGTGCGGTGGTAACGAGCGCGTCACGGTGGCACAGTTGCAAACACATGAGCATGAACGGCGCAAGTTGCAGGTATGGGGTGTTGGGTGTGCGGTCCTCGTGCTGGTTTTTGGACTATGTGGGGTAATGCAAATTGCTACGGTTGTTATGGGCAATACGCCATGGTTTCAATGCTGTACTCTTCCTCACTTCTTGGTGTCTAGTGCCTTCATTATAGGGCATCGCTTGGTAAAGGTTTGATCTAATTCATGAACAAAGTTGGTGTTATTGGTTGGCCGGTTACCCACAGTATCAGCCCAGTTATGCACAATGCTGCTTTTAGCGCACTCGGTCTAAATGACTGGAGTTATGAGCTTGCACCAGTTCCACCGGATATCGTCCGGCAAAGTCTCCGTATTCTACGGGATGAGGGTGGCTTTATTGGTGTTAATGTCACGGTTCCGCTTAAAGAAGCTGTCATGCCCTTCGTGCTTCCCGACGAGCGCGCACGGGCTGTTGGCGCGGTGAACACCATCGATTTCCGTAGTAATGTTGGTACAAATACCGATGTTGCCGGATTTATTGACGACCTAACGTCTCTCCACGTGCCACTTAGGGATAAGACAGTCGTTGTACTGGGTGCAGGCGGTGCGGCCCGTGCGGCTGTATATGGGTTGGCACGGGAAGGGTCGCGGGTGCTGGTTGTAAATCGGACTCTCGAAAAAGCCAATGTTATGCTGGCGGATCTGGCAATTTCCGCCGGTATTTTTGATGTAAATACCTGCACGTTGGATGAGGCTGTCGAACAATCCCCTTCGCTAATTGTGAACACTACGCCTGTTGGCATGTGGCCGAACGTGGATGAAAGTCCTTGGATAAATGGTGTAGCGTTCCCCGA
>JAGQNT010000121.1 GCA_020427965.1 Candidatus Saccharimonadota bacterium
AGGCCACGTATACGGTATCAGGATCGAGCAGCAGCAATGGAACGATTTTGTGGAGCAGCAGCAGTGGAGGAAGTTTTGTAGATGCGACAGTAGATAACCCGGTATATAACATCAGTGCCACCGATGTAACGAACGGAACGGTAACGTTGACCAAGACGGTAAGCACGGTGTTAGGCATCTGTGGCGATGCGGTAGATGCGATGGTGTTGACCATCACACCATTGGTCATTGCAAATGCAGGAAGTGATGAGCAAATATGTCAAAGTCCTTCTGTACAAAGTTTCGTTTTTGCTAGCAGAACAACACCTGCAAGCGCGGCAAACTCAAATGGTGTCTTTAGTTGGTCAGCTGCACCTTTGGCATCTGGCACCTTCGTGAATAGTTCGGACTTAAATCCAGTATTTAACATCGCTGCTGGATTTTCTGGTAGTATAACTTTTACACTCAACGCAAATAGCAGCGGTTCTTGTGCACCAGGGACCAATGATTTTACGTTGACTGTGAAGCCAACTCCGGTAGTTAATCCAATTGCGGATTTGGTTATCTGTTCTGGTGCAACAGTTCCTTTGATTTCGTTTTCTGCTAATACTGGTGGTGGCGAGACCTTTAATTGGGCAAATGATAATGCAGGAATTGGCCTCGGTGCTAGTGGAGTGGGTAATATCGCAAGCTTCACGGCTTCCACTTACACTGGTCTAAGTCAGTTAGTTGCTAATATTTCAGTTACCGCTACGCTTAACGGTTGCACTGGACCTTCAAGGCTCTTTAGGATAACGATAAATCCCGAGCCGGTAGGATTACCTGTAACAGCGACCCGTTGCAGCGATGTGTTATTGGGAGCAGGTTACACGTTGAACACAAATGGCACGAGTGTAAGTGCGGCCACATATAATATAGCCAGCATTACTAACCTTGGAGGCTTGACAGCAAGTGCAGGTGCCCCAGCGGTGGGAACAGGTTTTGCGGCTAATGTATTGGTAGATGATGCGTGGACCAACCAGACGGGTG
>JAGQNT010000122.1 GCA_020427965.1 Candidatus Saccharimonadota bacterium
CACCTGCGGAAATCGTAAAAGAGGCTCCAGCAGAACCCGGGTTTTGCACATAACGCTGGGCATTGACGGTTGCCGACGCTCCGTTTATCGTAACCGAAGCGCTCGGATTGGCCAACCGCAGATTGCCATATTCAGTGGTGCCTCCAATATTCAGAGTCCCCCCCGTGACGACCAACGTTGACGTAGCGACTGTGAGATCGAGTGCTTGGTAGTGGCCCGTTGCGGTGTTGTTGTATGAGACATTAACTTGACCCCCTTGGATCTTGAGCGTCCCCTGAAGCGTTGTTGTCGGAGTAGCAGTGACCGTACCATCAGATAGGTACATGCCACCCGTCACCATGTTAATCGTCATATTAGCAGAAATCGTCGTATTACCCTGACCCATCTTAACTGTATCTGTCACTTCATGGCTATAGATTCCTCTCGTCCAGGTTGCAGAATATGAACCATCTACCGATTGTGAAAAGGCGCTCGATCGATTAATGACCGAGTCGGATGCGGCAGATTTATTAAAGGTCAACCCTCTGGTGTCCCAAGTCCCTGAACCCGATATTACGCATTTGATCCCACCGCCAAACGTTATGTTGATGCCGGCAGAAGCCGTCTCACAGTCCAAGTTCCCACTATTCTGCAAATCTCCACCAACGCTAATTGTATGATTGGTAGAAGTCCCACCTGCTTGGATAGTCCCTCCACTGTTCAAGATAAGGGCACTATTGATAGTTAAAGTTCGAGCCGTCGCGTTGTTGCCGATTTCAAGTATTGCTGATGTCGCGTCATCATTTATTACGAGTTTATAGATTGTCGTTGTCAGATTAAAAGAAACAGAATCATTATTCCCAATGTAAACGGTGTCATTGGCACCGGGCAGAACAGACACGACGGTCCTCGCCTGATTGCTGTACCAAGTGATGCCATTCCAATTGCCACTCCCACCGCTGTAGCGTTCGCCGGCATTTGCTGTAAGCGTCAAGCCGACAACCATCAAGAAAAGCTTCAAGATCCTGTGTGTAACTGAGTAATTCATCGCGATTTTCCTCTCTCCTGCGATTAGTAAATATTTCCTAAAATTCTCAAATAACCTAAGTCGAAAGAATCCAATAAATTGAGGTTAATATAGATCAATATGGTTGGGCGTGCAAGTACTTATTTTTTAACAGGTAACTCCAATGAGTCG
>JAGQNT010000123.1 GCA_020427965.1 Candidatus Saccharimonadota bacterium
GCGGCTGCAAAAGAGGAGCCCAAGGTTATTGTGAAATTCGGCCCATTCCCGTGGTAACTCTTCAAAGGAGACAACATTGAGCACTTCCTGACTGTGGCGGATGGCAAGCTCCTGGTGTTTGCTATTTCCAGTCTCCATGGCGGAATATGTATAGAAGGAACCCAAGTTAGAATGAGCTTCCCGCCACATATCAGGGTGCGCTTCATTTGTTAGCGCTTCCAGCGCCTGCTCGTAGTGAAAAATAACGTCCTCGATGTTATCAGGCAAAGAATTCAGGTGAATAGCACCCACTTGCCCGACTGCCGGAATCTCCCTCTGTAGTAGCCTGTGGGCTAGCATACAATGAAACCGTCCCCATAGATCGCCGTGGCTCTCGCGGGAGATGAGCGAGAGTATCCGCTGGTAGAGAGCAATATATTCATCGTTACTTTTCCCTGGCTGTGAAAGTTCACGCATAGCAGCAGCCAGTTGGGCTTCGGGCGGTTCAGTAGCAAACGCTTCTTTCTTTTCCGTCTTTTGTTTCTTCCCTGTTTTTTGTTTCTTCCTTGTTTCGCGAGCTTCTCGTAACATCATCTGCGCGCGAGAAAATAGGTGGACATGCTTCACGTCCCCGCTTTGCCGAGCTGTATCGATCATCTTCTCAAGAGCCAGTTCGATTCTTGGACTTGCCAAACCTTGATGTTGTTGCAGAAGCTGGCGCATTTCAGCCTGAGATCCAGCCTGAACAAATGCCATGAGAATTTCAAATGATTGATCTTGTTCTCGACGCTCGAACTCTACGCGTGCCTCTTTCGTTCCTATTTCCCGGCAGCGCCGCAGCATCTCTTGGATTTCGCACATCTGCACATAGGTTTCTGCTTCATTAGCCTGCTCGGCATACTTCACCATCTTGGCAATGACTTGTTCGAACGCATCGGTGAGTAACACATGGGAATGCTTTTCCAAAACTGCAATTTTCTCACCCGCCGTTTTTGCCCCGATCAACGTATTTAGCAATCCGAGATTCTGTTCTGGAAGCTCATAATCCTCAAGCGCTTGCTCAACGCTTACTCCCCTCTT
The DNA here is from genome assembly GCA_020427965.1 of Candidatus Saccharimonadota bacterium. Classification (GTDB taxonomy): domain Bacteria; phylum Patescibacteriota; class Saccharimonadia; order Saccharimonadales; family UBA4665; genus JAGQNT01. The sequence goes on from JAGQNT010000123.1 coordinate 1,060, forward strand.
GCCTACTTCAAACAAATGCCGTAGCAGATCCTCATTCTTTTTCAACAATCCTAGAAGTTCGTGATCGCCGTTTTCAATCGCCGGTTCTGTCCAGCTAAGCATTCCTCCCACCCGCATGCCATTAGATAAAACTCCCGGATGCTTCTCAACCACACGCCGTTTCTCGGCAATAGTCTCGGCTCTTAGAAATTGTAGAGCAACCTGGTAAAATCTGTAGCTCTTGTCCCGGGTAATCCAGGCGATCAATCGTTGGAAATAGTTCATGAGCTGTGTCCTTTCTCGTATATTTACAACCGCATCTGCGCCGCCACCCGGCGGATGTCATCGGCGACGCCTGCTACGGGATTGACCAGCACGCCTGCGATGACTTCCAGCACGTCGGGAGCAATCTCCTTCAGGGTCTTGAGCCAGCGTTCAACCTTGGTGACATTGGCGTCGCCGCCTTTCTGCACCTCTTCCTGGATCTTACGCGTGGTCTCCTCGATCTCGTCCCGATCCACGTTTGGGTCCGGCGGATGGTGCTCGATCTGTTGGTAGACCTGGTCGAACAGAGCCGCCAGCTCGTCCCCATTCAATCCGTATTGGGTAGTCGTAATCTTGTCCCGTCCTATGAAGTTACCGCCCGCGGTGGCATTGCCGCCAATGTAGGCGCCACCGCTCGTCTCGATGTGGCGGTTGTCGGATTGGCGCCGGTCACTGCGGTCGACAGGCGCGTTGTATTGATCACCGTAGGTGTGCCGGTCACCAATGTGCGTGTCGCCGTCTCCTCCCATGACAAGACCAATTGCAGTGCCACTCACTTCGTCAATCTGCATGTTCACGGCAAGGTTGGCGCCGTGAGGCAGGGCATCCTTACCGAACACGGCGCCGACCAGTTCTCCCTTAACGGCGCCTACCTTCTGTGCCACGTTGATGATCGTGCGCAGGGTGGCTTCTTCCTTCTGCTCCGCCGAGGTCAGTAGATTCGCCAAATCTTGCGCCACGGTGGGGTCGCTCTTTAGCTTCTGCTGCAGCAAGGGCACAAGGGCTGTCTGCACAGTTTCAGGAGTAGTTCTGTAGACGCCAAGAAGGGCCGAGGTCCCCGGATCCGCGGAAAACGCCGCCTCTACTTTCTCCCAGATTTGCTCAGCCAGACGCATGGCGCCTGCGCCCATCTCCTGTTGCAGCCCCTTTTTGCCAAACTTGAAGTAGGGCGTGAGCACTGTCGAGACGATGCTCGTCGCCAGCATATCTGCGTCGAGCTTCTGTTCTCCGGCTTCGCCCGGTTCGACAACAGCAAACTGCGTTTGCCACTCCTCCGCGCTCAGTGTTTCCACGGCCTGGCGTAGTTGCATTGCCTGTTCCTGCCGTTCTACGCCCAGGTGAGGCAGGGTTGAGAGGCCCTCTAGGAACTGGAGCAGGCTTTCTTTGTCGCGCCTGCCAAACTCTTCCAACAGACGTGTAAAGAAGACAATATTGCTGCCGTGCCAGTCCAGGTAAATCCCGACATGTGAGAAGCCGGAGAGTGCAATCACAGCCTTTCGCTTATCGGGGCCATCCACTTCGGGCAAAAAGGCGAGGAAGTCCAATAATTTTCCCTTGAGATCCATTTTTGCTCTCCTCCAGCTTGTTTGATATTTGACTGCCTGTAGCAGGGGGCGATTGACAGACAGCGCCCATGAGTTGACAGTGTTTTGGCTCATTTCGAGTCGGACCTATATCAGTCCTTTAGTGAAGGCGACTCTGGGGGCAAGGCAGCTCCAGCTTGCACCATCTGTTTCAGCTCGATAGGTAGATCGTTCAGGATACGGCTGAGCAGGATCCCCTGGTTGCGCAGGTGACGTCGCCCTGTGGACGGTTCAGGCAGAACACCGCCTGCATGGTGTAGCGCCACCACTTCCCAGGCGTCGTTGAGTACGGGCGAACCGGACGAACCAGGGTTGGTAGAGGTGACATATTGGACAACATTCCCCCCTACATACTGGACGAGGTTGTTTTGCAGACTGACCTGTTTGGGCAGTCCATTGGGGTGCTGGATGATGTTGATGCGCTCATCTTTGCGGATATCACGCTGGGCCAAGGGCAGCCACCCCCACTCGTCGCCAGGGCGATTCTCGACCTGGAAGATGGCGTAGTCGAGCGTCTCGTTGGCGTGAAATAGCCCGTCGGCAATGGCTCGGTATTCCTTTGTTAGTTGGGCTTCCCCCACGAAGTTTTCCTGGTAGTTGAAGCGCAACAGCACGCCGGGCAGCAGCGACGATTCCCATACCATATGGTGGTTGGTCATCATCAGGTCCGGGGCAACTAAAAAGCCTGTGCCTGACCAGCGCTTGCCCAGACCGTGTACACTGATGAACGCCACCGACCGGGAGACTTCCAGCCCTCGTTCCAGGAACGCAATCGGGCGCAGGGTGTCGATGCCAATGATTTTTTCCTGTACCGTTGCCGGATCGTCTGTGCCTTTCCAATCATCCAGCAGTTCACCTGGCGCCACAGGTTCCATCATTTCGTACTTAAGCAACAACGTGTCGATCTCGTCCTGTTGTTCAACGCCGACAACCTGTTTCACTGCGTTTAGAAATTGCCCTAGCGCTTCATTGTCGTAGGTGAGGCGACCGTAGTTGGCGAGAAAGCCGATAATAGTGTTGACCGCCACAAAGGCCGGCCCGGAGATGTCGATGAGAGGCAAAATCGGTGCCAGCCCGGCAAATGCGAGCATCTGACGGCGCGCCGCTTCTGTCTGCATCGGCTGAGTGTCCTGCAACAGGATGACGAGCTGTTGATGATCTTGGGTTTCCAGTTTTACCAATTGGGCGCTCCCTTGTGTGAGAATTGCTGTTTTGGAATCGACCTCAATTGTGCCGAAGTACACCAATTACCTGGGAGCTCCCTTCGGGAACGCCGGATAGTTCAATGCGGAGCAATCGTTTGACAAGATAGGCTGTCTGGGTAAACGATTGAGGCATCTGCACCGCCTCAATCGCCGAAGTCGCCAACATTGTATCTTATGGCCTACGTTTGATCAATCACCCAATTTCAACGGTGCATTTCATTCTCGGGAAATGATTTTCTCGCTCGAGAGATGGGTAGAGCTACAGTTGCCCAAAATATAAACCCAAAAACATGATGGCGTAGTGTGTCTTTCAGAGGAATTCCAAGTTGGGCTAGCTGGCCCATTTGAACAAAAAGTTATGGTTTTTAAACCAAGAAAATCGGAATTTCATCCTGTTTAGTGGTGAGAAGGTTAACTACCGCCGAGGCACCGTCGCCGACAAGTGAGTTTCTCATTAGTCATAGCGGCGAGACAAAGGCCGTGAATGCCGGCCTGTAAAAACATGCAAGAAAGTGAATCGGTGGGGGAGTCGTCAATCTGATCGCTGTGTTAGCTAATCCGAGACATCCACCTTGCTTACAACAGCGACGATCTGCCCACCCAACTGCGTCGCGATTTTTTGGGCCCAACCTTTGGGTGGTATAACGAGTTTTGTGTAAAAAAAGGGAGCCCGGTATCCTAAAGGTTGAGCAAACCAAGGAAAGGATAGACCGATGACTCCCAAACTCAAGCATACCCAGGAAGGGCCAATCAGTCAAAGTGAATTTCAAGCGTATGTGCGTGAGCAAATGCGAGCGGCCTTGCGTATCACACTGACAACGGTACTCGAAGAAGAGCTGACGGCACTGATTGGTGCGGCACCCTACGAACAAAACAGCAACCGACGCGACCATCGAAATGGCAGCTATCAGCGCAATTTAGTCACCAGTGTCGGCAAAATCGAAGCGCTGGATGTGCCGCGCAGTCGCGGCGGCTACCGAACGCAACTCTTTGAACGGTACCAACGCCGGCAAACAGAACTGGATACCGCCATCTTAAATATGTACATCGGCGGGAACAGCACAGAACAAGTTGGTGCGGTGGTCGAAAGTCTGACCGGAACCCAGCCGAGCACGGCGACAGTTTCCCGTGTCTTTCACACGCTTGAAGCCGAGTATGCCGTTTGGAAAGAACGACCATTAGCCACCCATTATCAATATGTCTTTGCCGACGGCACCTATTTCACCGTGATTTACGAAGCCGAAGGCATCAAAATGGCCGTGTTGGCGGTGGTTGGCATCAATTTGGCCGGCGAACGCGAAGTCTTGGGCTTCACCACGGGGGACCGTGAAAACCAGGCCGCTTGGGCAGATCTCCTTGAGCAGTTCAAACGGCGGGGGATGGCCCAAGTCGATCTGTGGATCACAGACGGCAATCAGGCGATGCTCAATGCCATTGCGACTAAGTTCCCCACCTCGCAACGCCAACGCTGCATCGTCCACAAAATGAATAATGTCCTGGGCTACATTCCCAAGCAGCATCATGACGGAGTCCAACCGGAACTCAAAGCGATTTTCTACCAAGAGAGCCGTCCTCAAGCTGACCAACTTTTGGCGGCCTTCTGCGCCAAGTATGAACAAATCTATCCCACCGCCGTCGAATGTCTGCGCCGCGACAGCGATGCCTGTCTTACCTTTTACAGCTTCCCGTCGGCACACTGGAAAACAATCCGGACAAACAATGTCGCTGAACGACTCTTTGAGGAAGTCAAGAAACGCTACCACAAGATGAATGCTGCCTATCGCAACGAAAACAGTTGTTTGTTAATGTTCTTTGCTATCGTTCGTTCATTACAGTTCAAACGCATTCCGATGCCGGCTTAATTCGCTTCCTTTTTTACACACAATTTGACATACTGCCAACCTTTGCGACGATAGACGTTGGCAAACTTGGGGAACGGCGTCCAACGTTCGAACGAGCTATGACCCTTGCCGGTGTAATACTCACGGCCGACCTGGACCATCCAGCCGGCTGGCGCCGGTCTTGCAACATTGGCGTCTTCTACTTTGCGCATGGTCATTGATCAATTCTGTGAGAGTGGAAAGGCATTTCTCCTTATTGTACATGCTAGAAGCGGACAAGCCTATTCCTCTTTGCTAGCTTCGGCGTGGAGCAGCCGCACCAAATCACCCTGTTCGCACATAATATGTGTTTGACCGCTACAAAATGGCCCAATTTATCGTCCGTTTTCTGACAATGCGTAATAGACATTTGTTGGCGCGCCAAATCCTCAATGCCATGCATGTTACTCACCTGAAGCCCGACGCTAGCTGAACTTTTACAAACGTCAATTACGCACTCTCCGTTTTCTTGGTACATTTTTGACCCTGTTCGTGTTACAGTTGATTTATAATTTCCACAATGACCAGTGTGATCCGCCCCGTCCGTTATCAACCTCGCGAACTTCTCCCGGCATCTCTTCTGCCGTATAGGAAAACATGGCAATCATTGGTCCGGGTAACACCACAGAATAGCGTGGAGTAAAATTGACAGAAATGGGCGCAAGCGGCAAATAGTTCTGTATGACCAAATACGAGAACATGCCGTTGCGCCCTGAACGGGTAGTATGTCCACACTGCGACGGGAAGTCAAATGGACGCATCGGTGTACATTCACAAAAAGAACGCCGCTACAAATGCCACGGTTGTGGTAAGACCTTCAGTGATAGCTATGGAAGCCCATTGTACGGATTGAAAACAGCGCCATGGGTCGTGACCGTGGTCTTGACGCTACTGGCGTATGGGTGCCCATTGCCAGCCATCGTTGCCGCCTTCGCCCTCGATGAACGGACCGTAGGGGAATGGCTGGAAAAGGCAGGTGTGCACGCCAAAGCGGTGCAAGAGATGCTGGTTTGCAATGGTCAGGTTGAACTCGGTCAAGTGCAGGGCGATGAGTTCTATACCAAAACACAATCTGGCGCAGTCTGGATCGCTACAGCTATGTGCGTCTTTTCACGACTGTTTCTGTGGGGGGCTGTTTCCATTGAACGCAACAGCACCCTGGTGACGCAGGTTGTCAAACAGGTTAAGCGGGCTGCTGTTCCGAACCAGCCTGTGCTCTGGGCAACCGATGGCTTCCGTGCTTGGCAAAGTGCGATCCTGGCTGTCTTTCGTTCGCCGATCCACACGGGCTTGCCTGGTCGACCACGATTGCAAGTTTGGCCTGATTTGCACATCGTTCAAGTCATCAAACGCTACAGTGGTCGCTGTGTTACAGCGGTTGAGCGTCGTTTGGTTCATGGCTCACAACACGTTGCGGAAGAACTGATTGCAGTTACGCAAGTGGGCATCGGCGTCTTCAATACCGCTTACATTGAACGGCTGAACGCAACGGTTGCCTTCTAGGCGCGCACCTGGATTCCGGCGACTACTCGCAAAACTCGCACACCGGCTGCTCGTCGCCGCCGCCTAGAAGCTGCTCTCTTTTGGACTGGCGTCGTTTACAATTTCTGTCATATCCATGACTCCTTGCAGGCCACACCTGCCATGGCTGCTGGATTGACTGATTCTGTCTGGTCTATTGACCGCGTCTTACGCTTTCGTCTTTATCGCGAGTAGCTCCACGCTATTCTGTGGGGCTACCTTGGTCCGTTCGTTGCCCACCAACTCATATCTGATCGTTACTGACTTAAACAATCAGCCAGAAAATGTCTCGATACTCCGATTGGTCCATCAATTGCGCCGGCAAGGGAGTCAGTGTACGTGTTGTCAGTCTGGGATCGGCTGTAGGGCTCGACCGAGAAAGGAGATCATGCCACGGAGCTCATCAAGCGCCATACAACCCTCACTGGTCCAAGTGGCGCTTTCCCTTCTATACTCTTGACTAGGTAGACAACTCCTTGGCTGGCTAGTCCGCAACGTTCGATTCGGCAGTAAACTGTTTTAGTGTACTACTTTACGCTTTTTCACCGTGTGTGTGTAGTATGCACAGTCGCCTGCGTACCGTCGCGTTGGACGCATCAACGCACGGGTATACACCAGAACGGATTGGCTGGCTCATTCGTTGTAGGGATTTTGACAGCCATCGATGAACTCACATCTTTAATACTCACATTGTGATACTAATCGCAATGTGTAGTTGTATTGCCAGGTAGTACACTGGGCTTGCTCTGCAATCTCACTTTGCGGCCAGTTTAGGAGGTTAAAGATGACAAGTCAGTTCTTGTTCAAGCTAACCAGAGAAGTGGCAACCTGGCTAACCTTGGCTTTGGTGATGTGTGCATGTGGTGTATCCGCAATCCCTGAAGCGGCACCAGCGGCAGTACCAGATGTGGATGGTAGTGCTGCCTTAACCTCCCCATGTGAGCCTGGCCCCTCAGAAATTGCCTTGTTCACAGACGGAGATTTCGGTGAACCATGTGCGATCCGAGGAATCGGGGAGTATCCGCACTCTGGGGGAAACGCTGATCAAATGGGGTTAGAGGGTGATACTCCCTCTTCGATAAAGGTCGGTGCAGATGTTGAGGCAGTTCTGTGCACAGACGGCAATTTTGGGGGAATATGTCAAAAGTTCACAACAGATAATGCCCATTTAGGCGATGAAAAAGTTCACGACGATGTAACCTCGCTCAAGGTTCGACAACGCGGATATTTGGCATGCGTTCCTAATGCGGACCAAGTCGCATTGTTCAGCCATGCTGACTTCGTTGAACCATGCAAACTCAAAGGAACAAACGGATACACTGATCAGGCATTCTCTTCACTCATCGTCGGTGCAAACATGGACGCAATTTTGTGCACATATTACATCGGCAGTCGATGCGCTGGGTATAAAGCTTTTGAACCGGAAAAATTTTCACCTATTTATGCTCCGGCGGGTACGCTATGGATTGAAAAACGCGGTTCTCAAAGCTGTGTTCCTCGTGTCAATGAGGTGGCCTTATTCGAATTTCCGGGCTCTTTTGGACCATGCGTGGTCCTCGGTGTTGGAGACTATCAACACTCTTATGAGATGGAGTTAGCGAACGATACCCTCGCCTCGATATTGGTAGGTGAGAGTGTCCAGGCGATCCTGTGTACTGACGCCAACTTCGAAGGGGAATGTAGTGATCCTGTTACTAGCGACAATACTTCTTTGTATCTAGGTAGGTACTACAATGTTGGGGTAAGCTCGTTACAGGTTCAGTGGCGGGGAGGTTGCATTCCTAATGCGGAACAAGTGGTCTTGTTCAAGGATGCTAATTATCATCCGCCGTGTGTAATAAAAGGAATTGGAAGCTATCATAATGCTTCGGAGATAGGTCTTCCCTATCACTCCATCTCCTCAGTAAGAGTTGGCAGCTCTATTCAATTGTGCGCATGTAAAGAGGAAAACTTCGGAGGGAGCTGCGATGTTGTTGGAACAACACCAAGCCTCGACAGTGACTACCAATCCGGAC
>JAGQNT010000008.1 GCA_020427965.1 Candidatus Saccharimonadota bacterium
AGTTACCAGTTAACTTCTTCCTGATGCACGATGACGTGTGTCTCCCTCGTTATGGGTCTGCACAGGCCATCGGCCTCGACATCTGCGCGTACATTACACGCTGCGACAGCGCATACCGAGACATTACGATACAGCCCGGAAAGCGTCACGTGTTTTCCACAGGGCTGAAGATGGGTTTCTGCGAGTCAGGGTGGTACGCCCGCATCGCACCGCGCTCAGGTCTTGCTGTGAAGCAGGGCATCGACGTCCTTGCTGGCGTCATCGACGCCGACTATCGTGGCGAGATCATGGTCTGCCTGATCAATCACGGCGAGAACCCGGTGACTATCAAAAACGGCGACCGCATCGCTCAACTTATCTTTGAGAACGCGGACCGTGTAGAAATCAACATTGTGTTCGACGAGGAAGACCTTGGGGACACTGAACGCGGCGCGGCGGGGTTTGGCTCAACAGGGTTGCAGTAATGTTTTGGGAATTTATTTCAGGAGTTGTTTTTGTCTGCGCTGTCTGGATCATATGGTTGGTTTTAGTGGATAATTGTCTATGACATTCACGATAAAAAATCATTGGGTACAAGAAGCTACGGCCCTTTCCACGAAGAAGAAAGGACCGGGCACGTTGAAAGGCCCGTACGGTATCGTCTATCATTTCACGTCTGGATGGACGACGCAGGGTGATATCGCCACGCTGACCACCAGCGATAGACAGGCTTCTGTACAGTTCATTGTATCTCGTGACGGCAAGTTGTATCAGTGCATGCCTGCAAACTCCCGCGCGTGGCACGCTGGCCCGTCACGTTACAAAGACCTGATTGGTTGTAACAACTACTTCATCGGCATTGAGATTTGCAACATAGGCTACGTGCAGGACTTACATAACGGCTATGTCAAAGACGAATATGGCAACGTCATTAGTATGCGGACTGGCGAATTCCAGTCAGGCACACGTAAGACTACCACGCCGCCATCTACATGGTTGAAGGCATCAAGCGCGGTAGTTGGTAAGGAACTGTACTATTGGGAGCCGTATCCGGCAGCACAACTTGAGACGGTTGAGCAACTTACGCTTGCGCTGTGCGCGGCGTATCCGACGATCAAGTACGGTGTGAGCCACGAAGAAATCGATACACGCGGATGGAAGTCTGATCCCGGCCCCGCGTTCCCTCTGGCCCGCATGCGTAAGATCATTGACAGCCGCAAGATTGACAAGGCCGAGCCCACCGGGATCACGTATTTCCCCGCTGCAACGCTTAAGCGGCTGATGGTGCTTAAAAACTGCCCAGCACATACCGCCCCAGACGCGTTAGAGCCAACCCCAGTTATGTTCATCAAAGGTTCCGTTGTGTTCCCGGCAGCAAAGACAAAGCGGCTTGACGGTGCTGGAAATATGCGGGACATGTGGCTTATCTATGGTGACAGCGGCGAGGGTTGGGTATTTGGCGATAACGTGAAGGAAATGACCGATGACGCTTCTACTTAATACCGCGACTTCCCCATATACGGCTATGGAAGTACAGGCCTACGTTGGCGCCAACCAAGACGGTAGGTGGGGACCGCAAACGGCGGCACACATTGCCGCCAAACTTGGTAACCCTGTTGATGACACTGGCAGGCCGTGGAAGCAACTTCGTTTGACTGTAGGCATTATTCAACTTATGCTGAACGAGGAAGGTGCTGATCTTGTCGTCGATGGCATTCTAGGCGACGCCACGATACGCGCATCCGAGGCTAAGAAGGCTGGCCTACTGAAGAAGCCCGAAACAGTGCCGCAGAACAGCGCAGAGCCCGAGAAAGCTCCGTCTCTTATGGCGCGTATTTGGTCGTATTTTGGGAGAGCATGATGTTGTACATTCGACTGGCAGCGCTCGCTGGCATCGCTACAATCGCGTGGTTTGCGTATGGTTGGGGTTTGCAGGTTATCGGCACCTACAACGACAATATTGCCAAGATCGAGCGTCTTGAGCGGAACAACCGGCTTATCGAGAGCCGCGTTAAGTCTTATATGACGTTGATGGCACGACGGGACGCCGCAATCGCCGCGTCAAAGTGCAAGGTACAGATTGAACACTGGTTGAAAAACCCGGATGAAATTCCGACAAAGTTCAATCCGTTCAATCAACTTTGATGGTCGGGACAGACCTGCTAATGATCGCCACCTTCATCATGATGGTGGCGTTCCTCGCACTAGTTATTAAGGGTAAAATCTGATGGTCAAGACGCTGGCCGCTGGCATGACAGCCGCGCACGATGCCGATATCACACAGCTTGCGCTGTGCGTCGAGATCGAGCGCGACGACGGGCGCGTGTACCGCATGACCAACCACGACACGGACTTAACCGTATCGGGGAAACTATACCGCAGCGACATCCCGTTCTCTGTGTCTGCTATCAGCAGCACTGCTGGGCTTGCGGTGGACAACACTGAGGTTACGCTGGCGCTGGATGGTGTGCTGTTCATTGCCGAGGACTTTCAGAACGGCGCCTTCAGGAACGCAGAGATCACAATCTTCACAACCAAGTTCACCGACACATCTGTCGGCAGGCTTGTCGTACGTAAAGGATGGTTCGGTGAGACGGAATTCAACCAACAGGGACATGTTTCAATCACTGTCGTTGGAC
>JAGQNT010000124.1 GCA_020427965.1 Candidatus Saccharimonadota bacterium
ACAAACTTCTTGACAGTGTTAAGGTGACTGAGTAGTCTAGGGGAGCGAAGGAAGGTAGGGCAAGTGCGTTGAATTGGGGTTCGGATACTGGAAGGGAATTTGCATATTTATGCGTGGGATTGGGAGGTATGCGCGAGGTATGTTGGGTATTTGGAAGCGCAATTGTTGCACTGAAGAGAAGAAGAAAGAAGTAAAAATAAAACTGGAAATAACAGAAAGACAAAGGAGAGAGAGATGATTTCCAAGGTATGGCTAAGATTGGTCATGTTTGTAAGTGCATTTGCGCTGGCGGGTGCGGTACAGGCGATACCAAGTGTTCCTGACGTGACGTATGAAGCGCTGGGTATAGACAGAGGTGCGAGTCCGAAGGAGTTGCATGAAGCATTGGTGAAGCGTTATAAGGATCCTGAGCAAGGCGCGGGCAAGGGCACGATGGGTGATTACTGGGAGCCGATTCCGTTGAGCAGATACATGGATCCTGCGACATTTTATGAGCCGCCGACCTCGATGAGAGACAAAGCGGATCGTAAAGAGTGTGTGGAATGTCACTCGGACGAATCGCCGGTATGGGTCAACGCATGGAAGAAGAGTACCCATGCGAATCTGGACAAAGTGCGTGCATTAAAGCCAAGCGATCCGACATTTTACAAGAAAGGCAAGCTTGAAGACGTAGAGAAGAATCTGCGTTCGATGGGTTACCTGAAGGAAGGCGAGCAGCTGAAGGAAGTGAGTTGTATAGATTGCCATGCTGGGATCAACGAGCAGGGCAAGATAGATCACAGCAAAGACCTGATCATGCCGACGGCGGATGTATGCGGCAAATGTCACTTGCAGGAATTTGCGGAACGCGAATCAGAGCGTGACACGCTGATCTGGCCGAACGGACAGTGGCCAGATGGACGTCCATCGCATGCGCTGGACTACAAGGCGAACGTAGAGACCACGGTATGGGCGGCGATGCCACAACGTGAAGTAGCCGAAGGCTGTACCATGTGTCACATGAACCAGAACAAATGCGACACCTGTCATACCCGTCATGAATTCTCAGCGGCGGAATCTCGTAAGCCGGAAGCCTGCGCGACCTGTCACAGTGGTGTAGACCACAACAACTGGGAAGCGTATTCCATGTCCAAGCACGGCAAGATGGTAGCGATGCTGGGCAATAGCTGGAACTGGGAAGTTCAACTCTCGGATGCATACAGCAAAGGTGGCCAGACAGCACCGACCTGTGCGGGCTGTCACATGGAATTTGAAGGCGAATACGCGCACAACATGGTGAGAAAGATTCGCTGGGCGAACTATCCATTTGTACCTGGGATAGCAGAGAACATCAACAGCGAATGGTCAGAAGAGAGACTGGATGCATGGGTAGTAACCTGTACTCAGTGTCACTCAGAGCGTTTTGCACGTTCGTATCTGGATCTGATGGACAAAGGCACCTTGCAAGGTCTGGCGAAATACCAGGATGCACATGCAGTAGTCGAGAAGCTGTACAACGAAGGTTTGCTGGCAGGACAGAAGACCAACCGTCCGAATCCACCGGCACCGGAGAAACCGGGATTCATGATCTTCACGCAATTATTCTGGTCGCAAGACAACAACCCGGCCTCGATGGAGTTGAAAGTGCTCGAGATGGGTGAAAACGACCTGGCTAAAATGCACGTTGGTCTTGCACACGTCAACCCAGGCGGTTGGACCTACACCGAAGGCTGGGGACCGATGAACCGGGCGTACGTTGAAGTACAAGACGAAAACTTCCGGATTCGGGAAATGGTCGCGTTAAAAGAACGTGTTGCCAAACTCGAAGGCAAACGCACCAGCTTACTGGATCTGGACGGTACAGCAGAGAAAATCTCGCTGGGCGGTTTAGGTGGCGGCATGCTGCTGGCAGGCACATTAGCCTTGGCAGGATGGCGTAAACGTAAGCAAAGCGAAGCTTGATACCCGCAGAGACGACCGGCCGCGACACGCAAGTGAAGCGGTCGGGGGATAAACTACTCCCGTCATTAGGCATACTCCTGGTGACGGGAGGTTTGGTTTTTCTGGGGTGGTTTGCGTACTTATGGTTTGAACCGGTAGCAGCACCGTATCAGTACCAGAAGCAATCCTCAGGGAATCCGCAGCAGTATCCCGAACTGGAACTGGATGCGTGGCCTGAACTTAAAATCAGCCGGTATGACGTCATCGTTCCGGATGTTGAGAAACCCATAGCGCAGGCAACAGTAGCACAACGGGACGGCGCAGCGCCGGTGCTGGTCAAATGGGAGAACCACAGCAAAGAAATCCTGCACGCATTAGACTGGAAATCATCCGAACTGAGTGCGCTGGCCAAAGCCATTGGCCAATACGCAGAAAAAGATGCGCTTATTTTAGCCTGGTGGGACATCTCGCAACAGATCAACCTGTTGAGCGGACACGAAACCCTGTTCACCAGCCACCTGAACGAACCTTTAATC
>JAGQNT010000125.1 GCA_020427965.1 Candidatus Saccharimonadota bacterium
CTCGATGTTCCAATAACATCAAGCGTTCCACCCGTATGGATATTGCCAGACGTATCGGCAACAGTGAATACTCCGCCATCAGCCGTAATACCACCATTAAGAGTAGTCAAACCGGTCACAGTTAAGGCGCCGCCAACCGCTAAATCAGTCGTGGCACCAGTTAGAGTAACATCGCCATCGAAATTCGAAGTACCGTCAACATCTAAGGTGCCAGAAGTATGAACGTTCCCAGAGGTATCAGCGACTGTAAACACGCCAGCGTCGGCCGTAATGCCGCCGTTAAGAGTGGTTAAACCGCCTACGGTCAGAGTGGTACCTAAGTCAGTAGCTGCATTAACTTCCAGGTCGCCATCAATTCCTAAATCGTTATCGCCATCAGCAAGAGTGTAAGTGCCCAATCCAATATTAGTTAAACCACCAAAGATAGTCGCTCCGCTATCAAGCGAAACGCCACCTATAACTTCGAAGCCACCGGTTACTAGTAAGTCTCCCGCACCAGAAACGAATGAGGCGCCGGCCGCATCGCCAACGCTTACTAATGCACCTTTTAGCTCTAGGGCTGTTGCCGTTGTGTCGTAAGAAATAGTTGCTGCACCACTTTCGAGGTTGATCGTATTGCCGGAGAGATACAGATCTCGCCACTTAGCACTAGAAGAACCTAAATCGTAGGTTGAGTCGGCACCAGGCAAAAGGTTACCGCTAACAGTGGTTGCTCCATTTAGAGATACCGCTCCGGTACCGGTTGAGAAAGTCCCTGTGCCCGTTTGACTAAAATTACCGTCCATTGTAACTGAACCAAGGCCAGTAGCGTCACCTGTCGCCGAGATATCCCAATCAGAGGAGTTGATTGCAACAGTATCACCTCCATCACCCAAAGCTACGGCGCCGTTGGCATTAAAATCACTGTTGGTATTAACTGCACCATCAAAACGAGCAGCACCGTCGTATTCGGAAGCACCTACTACATAGAGTGTACCATCAGCATACTGGGTAAAATCATTTGGGGTATTGGTATCACCTACCTTTAATCCGGAGGCAACAAACAGGTCACCCTCGGCCGAGCTCGCGACTTCGCCGCCCGAAGTTGCATCTCCTACTGACAAGCCTGTGCCCTTGATTTCTAGTATCGAAGCAGTACCGTCGTAGGACAGAGTTGCTGCTCCGCTCTCGAGGTTGATCGTATTGCCAGACAAGTACAGATCCCGCCATTTAGCGGTCGAAGAGCCTAGGTCGTAGGTTGAATCGGCTGCTGGTAGGAAATTACCTTTAAAAGTGGCACCGGCAATATCGACTTCTCCGTTTAGGTCAAGATTGTCGAAAGTCGAATCACCTGCGACATACAAATCCCCGCCGACTTTAAGATCCTTTCTAGTAATCACTCTCTTTGGTGCATCGAGATACAGGTAGTCGTCCGTAACGATATGCAAATCCCGATCGTCCCAAATCTGAGAACCGGTTGGCTGCTGTAGATTAAAGTTTCTAATTACGAAAGCGCCATTCGCTTCGATGTTGTGCTTGGCAACAACTGTATGAGCGGCATCGAGCCACAAAGTATCATCGGTAAAGATATGCATGTCGCCGTTATCGAAAA
>JAGQNT010000126.1 GCA_020427965.1 Candidatus Saccharimonadota bacterium
AAACAAAAAGTCCAAACATTGTTTGGACTTTTTGTTATTATGACCCCTGTTAGAAATCCGCTTTAAATCCGCTTTAAAGCGGATTTAATTATATAAGTCCCCTACAACTTTCACTTCCTGAAGTATTGCTTCCCTGCTATACTAACAGGGAAGAATCAAACTATTTGGGAGCACAAATGAAAAAGGTCCTACGCTTTTTGTGGCACTACAAACAATTCAGTTTCGCGGTACTTGCGAGTATTCTTGGCGGTATCCTTGACTTAACCGGTCTCCATACAGCCGCGCACTGGATACTGGGTCTAGCCGCAATTATAGCGACCTTCCCTATTATGCGTGGGATGTGGGAAGACTTCCGGACTGGTACTTACGGCTTGGACATCTTAGCCCTGACGGCAATTTATGCCGCTGTTTTGCTGCATGAATACTGGGCAGCCATGATCGTGGTAATCATGTTGACCGGTGGTGAATCACTAGAAGATTATGCCGAACACCGGGCACGTTCCGAGCTCGATGCCCTCCTTACCCGCGCGCCACAAGAAGCCCACGTTATCAAGGGTGGCAAAACGGTTGATGTACCAGTTACCAAGGTTCACGCAGGTGATAAATTACTCGTCAAGCCAGGCGAACTTGTCCCCGTTGACGCTGTAATCATAGAGGGCACGGCCAGTTTTGACGAGGCCAGTCTGACTGGTGAAAGCCTGCCACAGGTCAAGAAGCAGGATGACCAAATTCTGAGTGGTTCGGTCAACCTAGATGGCGCTGTCACGATTAAGGCACTACACTCGGCCGCCGACAGTCAATACGAGCAGATCATCAAATTGGTCCGTTCTGCCCAGAATAGTCAGGCGCCTTTTGTCCGTCTCGCCGACCGTTACAGCATTCCCTTTACCATTATGGCGTTTGCGATCGCCGGCTCAGTCTGGATCATGAGTGGTGACCCTATTCGCTTTCTACAGGTGATTATTGTTGCTACGCCGTGTCCGTTACTATTGGCCGCTCCAATCGCTTTAATCTCTGGGATGAGCCGCGCCAGCAAATACGGTATTATCATCAAAACTGGTTCCGGCCTGGAAAAATTAGCCGACATTCAAACAATGGCTTTTGACAAAACAGGTACCCTAACCCGCGGTGAACCAGCCGTTGACAAGATATCCGCTTTTGGCAAATGGACTAAAGACGACGTCTTGTCGACAGCCGCTAGCCTTGAACAGAGCTCTAACCACATCTTGGCGCAAGCAATCGTGAGTGCGGCTAGCGACAAAAAACTCAGCTTTGGCAAAGCCAAGCACGTCAGTGAAACGGCTGGCCACGGTTTGACTGCCCGGATTAAAAATCAGGAAGTCATCGTCGGTCGCTACGATTTCATGCTGCAAAATGATGTTTCGCTACCTGCCACATTCGACCACAAGAGTATTGCCCAAACAGCCACGTATATATCTGTTAATGGAGAGCTCGCCGGCGTTATAACCTTCAAGGACGAATTACGGCCAGAGACAAAATCGACCCTGCAGTCATTGCGTAAATTGGGCATCAAAAACTTCTTGATGTTAACCGGCGACAACCACGCAGCGGCCAAAGCAGTAGCGAAAACACTTAATATCGATAATTTCGAAGCCGGCGCGTTGCCTGGCCAAAAAGTTCATGCCCTGGAAAAAGTTGAGGCTAAGCCAGTTGCCTTCGTTGGTGACGGCGTTAATGATGCGCCCGTATTAACGACTGCCGATGTTGGTATCGCCCTTGGCGCACGCGGCTCGACTGCCGCCAGTGAATCCGCCGACATCGTGATTATGCAAGACAGCCTGACGTACGTTGCCCGAGCAATTGCTGTCGCACAGCGTGCGTTTGGCATCGCCAAACAAAGCATCTTGATAGGCATTGGCATCAGTATCGGCCTGATGCTCATTTTTGCGACCGGTAAGTTTTCGCCCGTACTCGGTGCTGTCTTACAGGAAGTGGTTGACGTGGTGGTAATCTTCAATGCGCTCCGTGCGCACAACATCAAAGTCCTAGAGTAGATTTAACCCTGCCGCGACCAACACCGGCACCAGCAAGTTATCCAGGCCGTGCACGGCAACATTCTCTGTCAATGTGGCAGCGATAACAACTGCCGGTAGTATCAGCGAGAAGCCTATACCTTGCTGCAACGCAAACACTGTCACAAGCGCGGCTGACACGACCATAAATGTCACGCTGCCAGCGACGGACTTGCGCGAACCAAATACGATGTAGGCGCGGCTGGCACCATATTTAACGCCAACAATTGCCGCCAATCCGTCTGCGAGTGCCATGTGTAAAAGCGCGATTGAATAGATGGCCGCATCATGGGCTACAAAGGCTATGAGGCCAACAGAGACACCGAAAAATATTTCGCCAACCGTTGGTCTGGTAACGCTATGTATGGCTCGAAACAGGTGGAGTCGCTGGCTAATAATAACTACCACCACAAATGCTAAGCTCAACAGTTCAATCTCGCGCCACGACAGATACAGTGGCCAGAAAGCCACAAATGTACCGACCGTCAGATGTACGAATTTACGGCTGATTTCACCGTGAGTCTTTTTGTGCCACCACCACTCATTAACGAGTAATACTGCTAGCACGGCTAGAATAGTTAAAATGACTGCCATAACTGCCTCCATTGTACTCTGTGGACTCGAAAAGTTGTGCCATTAAATAGTTAACAGCATCTGCTTATTGTTCTATCTATACTATGTAATGTAAGGAGAAATAATGGCACTACTCAATGATTTATACGATGAACTTGACGTCATGATGACGGAACGCGAAAAAGGTAAAAAGGCCGCACAAAAGAAGAAGGCCGAGATCGAAGCTAAGAAAAAATAATCTGCCGTCCTCGCTAGCCACTGCCCGAACGTGGCATGGTGAAAATTGTTACGGAAAATCAGTGTCTTTTATTGAATACTGGCAATCACGAGGAGGGTCGTGTAATGTCATTCTTTGATGACGCCGAGAAGATCGAAAAGTATCTGGCCAAGCCGGTGAAGCCACGTCGTAAGACTACGGTGTAAAGTGGCCACTTTCTGGATGGGTTCTTATTGTTGTTATTAAACGTTGTGGTTATTTTTTAGACTCGGGGAGACAGGATTATCGCGCGCCTTTGGCGCACTCCTCCCTGCGGTACTCGCCAAGTGCATACAAGCATGCACTTGGCTGTGTTCCTCGTCCGCGACCCTGCGAGCACTTGTTCGTACCCGGACTCTAGACCAGAAAGAAAGCCCAGCTTTCGCTAGGCTCTCTTTCTGGTCGGGGAGACAGGATTTGAACCTGCGACCCCGCGGTCCCAAACCGCGTGCGCTACCGGACTGCGCCACTCCCCGACAAATGAATTGTAATGAACTTTCGGCTGATCGTAAGTGTTTGGCCAAACCGCGGCCACGTTCCGCGGCCCCGCGATTTCACGACTGAAAGCACAGCTTTCATCGGAAAGTCGCCTTGCGGATTGCCACTGGCAATCCTCACACTACCAGACTGCGCCACTCCCCGACAATTTTGTTGGTAATGCGCTTGGTCGGGGTGACTGGATTTGAACCAGCGACCTCGTCGTCCCGAACGACGCGCGCTACCGAGCTGCGCTACACCCCGTCGTGTTGCATAACAGCCATGAACAGGGGTGATTATACTAGAAAGTTAGCTCAATGGCTAGTCAAAGATTTGTTGAATGTGCTCAATCGAGTCAGCTAGGCCGTTTTCGCCAACACTTACCAATACTGCGTTGAATTGTGTAGGTCCATTTGTTTCTAGCTGATTCTTTGTCTGTTTGCCATCACGCCAACGTGGCACAATGCTATCGTATGTTACGCCTAGACTGGAATTGAGCGCACCACACATGCCTACATCTGTCATATGTGCTGTCCTGCCGGGTAAAACTCGGGCATCCGCTGTTGGCACATGCCAGTGATCGCCAACCACAACACTAGCTCTTCCGTCCAAATAGTGTCCAATAACAACCTTTTCACTACTGAAATCACCATGAAAGTTAATGACAATCGCATCCTTTTTGGTTGCTTTCTCTTGCTCCAGAATCTTATCAATAGCTTTTAGGGGGTTGTTGACTTCTCTGCCTGCACCTTTGCCAACAGTTTGCCCCAACAGACTAATTACCAATACTATACTTTGTATAGTATTGACGTATTTATAGCCTGGTCCTGGGCAGTCCGGCATATTGGCCGGCCCCATAACCGGTGTTTTAGGATCATTCAGAAGTGGGATGATCTCCTCCTTGGTTGGAGTGTGGTTACCACCGGTAAAAGCGTCAACACCCGCCTTTTTGAGCCGTCGATAATCTGCAACCGTCATGCTTTTTCCATCGCTAACGTTCTCGGCCTGTGCGACAACTAGATCAATCCCCTTTGTTTGACGCAACTTGGGCAAAATTTTCTCAATCACTTTAATACCTACTTCGCCCATCACATCACCAACGTACAGAATATTCATATAATTATTGTACCAATCACTATGAAGGTAATGGGCTGCAGTCCTCTGGATTAAGTGTTAGGAGCATTGCGGTTAGCTTGTCGCAGACTTCACGTTGCATCTGAAGTTCTGTAGCGGTGAATATTAAATTCGATTTGGCTGGCAACGGTGGAAATTCGTTGCCTATAAGCACTGGTAGTCCGTTCTCATCATTGGCAACAGACGGTGGTAGCACACAGTTGTCCGGGTAACGGCCATCCTCGCCAATTTGTATCTCAGTCACAGTGCTTGTAAATGAATATGGACTCGCTACGGCGTCAACGACACAAGAATGGTCAGGGGTCTTTTCATCTGATAGGTGAAGGGTTGCCTGTAGGTACTCATCTCCACCAACTGTTAAGATACCCGCGTACACCGTCATCCTGTCTTCGTGTTCCACAAAGATCTTATTACCGAGGGCGCCAAGACGCTGGGCGGCATAACGTAAGAACAATAGTGAACCAACCAGTAACTCTTCCTGGTGAAAGCGAGCCGCAATCGCTGCACTTTGTTGTGCGGGGCTCAGGCGTTGTTGGCCACCAGCGTCGCCATCGCCTCTTCGCTCAAATGAAAAATGGTCGTAGTTGCTTGACATATCAAATAGCTATAAATAATACGATATTATAGCATTTTTACAATGATATGTAAATAATCTACGTATCCTCGCTATTTGGCAAACTCGATGGCACGTGTCTCGCGGATGACATTGACCTTGATGGTACCAGGGTATTGCATCGATGATTCGATCTTGTTGGCAATATCCCGTGCTAACTTGATAGCGCTAAGATCATCGACTGACTGCGGCTTGACGAACACACGGACTTCACGGCCGGCACTTATGGCGTAAGACTTTTCGATACCCGCGAAGCTATTCGCAACATTCTCGAGGTCTTTCATACGCTCAGCAAAGTTTTCGGCAGAAATGTTACGTGCACCAGGTCGGGCAGCACTGATTGCATCACACACGCGGACGATTAGCGCCTCAACAGTGGTTGCTTCCATGTCATCATGGTGTTGCTCGGCGGCCAAGGCGACTTCTTCTGGAGCGCCGTATTTACGCAGAATTTCACCACTAATGTGGTGATGTTTGCCTTCCATCTTGTGGGTCAAGGCTTTACCTAGGTCATGTACCAGCGTCGCGTACTTGGCAGTTTTGACATCGGCACCAAGCTCTTCCGCCATAATGCCGGCCATGTGGGCCATCTCGGTGCTGTGTTTGAGAACGTTTTGACCGTAACTGGTGCGATATTTGAGCTCACCGAGCAGGTGTAAGATTTCCTTAGGGATACCGATGACGCCTACCTCGCGAGCAGCGTCTTCACCTGCACGAACGACGTCCTTTTCAACATTCTTCTGCGCCTTCTCAACGACCTCTTCAATACGACCCGGGTGAACACGGCCATCTTTCAGCAGCAATTCTAATGCTTGACGGGCAACTTCACGGCGGACTGGATCAAAGCTACTGAGCACAATGTACCCTGGCGTGTCGTCTACCATGATATCTACGCCGGTTGCACGCTGTAGCGACTGGATATTGCGACCTTCTTTGCCGATAATGCGGCCCTTCATCTCTTCATCTTCCAGTTTGACACTAGTAATGGTGCGCTCTGCGGTTACCTCGCTCGCCATGCGTTCCATAGCCTGCACAATAACCAGGGAGGCGGCTTCTTCGGCGTTATCTTTGGCCTCGTTTTGCAATTTAGACACCAAACCCATTAAGTCGTTCTTGATATCTCTTTCAGTCATCTGCATCAGCTTCTCGGCTGCTTCAGTTTTCTTGAGCTTGGCAACTTTCTCGAGCTTCTCCTGTTGCTTGGTGCGGATTTCACGAATTTCGTTTTTTAGTGATTCGACTTCGTCTTCTGATTTGCGAAGTTTTTCGCCACGTTTGTCGAGCTCGTCTAGCTTCTTGTCGAGCGCCTCTTCGCGCTGAACGAGCCGTCCTTCTAGATCCTTGAGTTCACGACGACGAGTCTGCTCGTCTTTGCGGGCTTCGTCGGCAATTTTGGCGGCTTCTTCACGAGCTTGACTGAGCTGCTTATCAGCCTCTTTTTTGGCCTTTGATAGTTCTTTTTCAGCCTTTTCTTCGACGCTTCCGATCTTCTTTCGGCTCACAACAGTACTGGCACCATAGCCAGCACCAAGTCCTAATACAGCAAGGACAATGGCAACTACTTCCATAGTTTTCCCTTTCTATCTGCAGATTGTTCGCGTGGCAATCGCTATCACTTCACTAGCCACCACGAATGCAATCTGAATATCGATTAAATAAAGTCTATCCCGGTCTGCGTTTCCGTGTCTCTCGTTGTCGCACAACCTTGTAGTTAATAATACGCCGCTACTTGCGGCATGGTCAACGTTTTTGCTGAGTGATGTGAACTGGCGCTCCATAGTGGGGCGTGACCGAGGTGTCGTTTTCGCCTGAATCCAGATGGGTGATACCTTGCCGGATCCAGTCGTCACCAGTTGCCGCTACCACAGGGCATTGAAGCCCATATGACAACCCGTTGGCAACCGAAATGCCTATTCGTAGACCAGTAAAGCTACCAGGACCCTCAAAAACGACTATGCCTTTGACGTCCTGAAGGGCCATTTTCTGTTTTTGCATTATTTCGTCTAGCTTCAGATGAATTGTCGCACCGAGTTGACGATGCGCCTGCCATGTTTCATACGCCAGCTTCTTTTCGCCATCGAATAAACCTATCTCGCTTTCGGGTTTGTCGGTCCTGATAGTCAAGTACGGCATTATGCTTCGCTCCTGAGGTACGAGTATTTGTCGGGTAAATCAATGGTGAGTAAGCGATCATTTTCACCAGTTGCTTGTATTTGCATAATGACTCGCTCGTCTGGGAGTACGTTCTCTACTGCGCCAGCCCATTCAATAAGAACAACCGCCTGTTGATCGGCCATAACCTCACTGATCTCATCCAGCATCAGTCCTGCTTCGGGCAAACGGTAAAAGTCGTAGTGGTGAATGTCTAATGTATCGGTTTTATAGAGTCTGGATACGGTAAAACTGGGGCTTCCGGCGGCATCCTGGCTTCCGGCTCCTGACGCCAAACCCCTAACAAAGGTGGTTTTGCCGCCACCCAGATCGCTGCGCAGCTCAAATACCTCACCGCCTCTTAGTCTAGAACCAATCTTATGCCCGAGCGCCTCGGTTTGCTCGGAACTGGTGGAATTTATTTGCCAAGTCATGTCGGTACTCATACGCCCCGTATAGTAGCGCGAGGCCAATGACCACCGCAAGCGTTAGCGGATGAATCGCTGCTTTTGGCTCAGTGTTTGTGCTGCTATAGGCGGCATTGTTGGCACTGGCAACATTATTACTGGCAGCAACATCCGTTACGGGTGTACCTTGTGATGTTTTGGCTACAGCAGTAGAAGACTTGGCAGTCTTTGTAGTCGGTTCGGTAATGCGATTAGCGGAACCGGGCGTCGGTGTTGTAGTGAAATACCACTTACCTTGTGCTGTCGCCCAGGAGGCCCCCTCTTTTGGCTTGGCATAGGGGTCGGTCTTGGCAATAACCG
>JAGQNT010000127.1 GCA_020427965.1 Candidatus Saccharimonadota bacterium
CCGCGCGCTGCCAGACTGGGCCAATACCATCAAAGTTGGCCGTGGTCGCACTGCCGCACGTTTGCGCCTACCAAACACCGACAAAGTGCTGGCTTTACTCGAAAAACTCGCTAAATAGACTGTGTCATGCTGAACTTGTTTCAGTATCCAGACCGTACGTAATCGCTAAATCGTTCCAATCGGGGTTGTCAGCCTCAATCAGGTTTATTTTCCACTGTCTATGCCAGTTTTTTAACTGGTTTTCTCTGTTGATGGCGACTTCAATATTATCGGTTTGCTCGAAATACACAAGTCTCTTTACAGAGTATTTTGTAGTAAAGCCAGGTACTAAACCGTGTACATGTTCATAAATTCGACGGCGCAGGTTGTTCGTAACCCCAATATATAAGGTCCCGTTTGCCCTACTGGCCAAGATATAGACATAATAGTTGTTCATACTTTATTGGATCCTGAAACAAGTTCAGGATGACAATGTACACGAAAATCTTTGTGGGCAAAAATGCTAAAGCGTTTGATCCTTGGGGCAGATGTGAGTACCTCGACCTGCCACCTTAAGTTTGATGATAGTCGTCCCACAACGTGGACAGGTTTGTCCGTCGCGCCGAAAGACGTTGGCAAAATTCATGTAGCTACCCTTTTTACCTTCGGCGTTGACGTACGTATGGTTGGAGGAACCACCCTTCTCGATAGCTAGCGCCAGCACGTCAACTAATGCTCGATGCAGCAATTTGATCTTGGCGTCTGATACGCTTCGCACGAGAGTAGCAGGGTGAATTTTGGCACCCCACAAGCTCTCATCGGCATAGATGTTACCGACGCCCGCAATGACAGTCTGGTCCAATAATGCTGCCTTGATCGAAGTATTTTTCCGGCGCTGCAGCCGGTCACGCATGACTTGCCAGGTAAAATCAGCTAGTAACGGCTCTGGCCCGACTTTCCGCATAAAATCGATGTTCGGTATCTCTACGGTTGGCAGCAACTTGACCCAGCCAAACTTACGCTGATCATTAAAGAACAATGTGCTGCCATCCTCGAACTCTAAAATAACTCGGGTGGACTTATCGGGCAGCTGACCAATGAGTGACTGATTGGGGTGGCCTGCCCCAAAGTGTTCATTGGCACTATCAAAGACGAGCTGGCCGGTCATTTTCAGATGAATGACAAGCGAATATTTACTCGACAGATCAATAAATAGTACCTTTGCTCGTCGCCTGACATCAGTCACCGAAGCCTTGAGTAAAAATGTGTCTACGTCAGCCTGGACATTTGGAAATGATTTTGGCCAATCATGCGACACTTCGCTAATAACACGGCCTGGCAGTAGCCGCGCCAAACCAACTCGAACCGTCTCAACCTCTGGTAACTCCGGCATAACTACCTAATTGTATCAAGCGTGTTCTTGGGGAGTGTATTCCATAATGGCTGCAAGAGCCATCTCTCCAGTATGCGGTCCTAAGGCTTCAGACCTGCTCAGACGATCGTCACTGCCCATAATCACCTGCTTCAGCGCTTCACGCGCGTCAATACCTTCTAAATAGTCTGGCGACTTCTGGTCGCCAGTATTCACCTCAACCATATGTCCTACTGATAGTGCAGCTAAAATAAATGTCGCCTCATCAACATATGCTGTTGTTTCGGCGCCCTCCGCCCGCATGACAACGTCAGAAACTTGACGAATAGCTAGGTCTACTTTGTACGGATCAGTATGTTTCTCCGATGCGACTTGCCTCCCGTGGGCGCCCAGCGCTCTTCGAACGGTAAATAATACATTATCTGGAAGAACTGCTAAAGGATATGCCGTGCCATCAGCCACTGCTTCGTAGACTAAAGCTTTTGCGTCACGATCCCTTTTCAGAAAGTCCAACGTTGTTTCTGAGGGATCAAAAGGTGGTGGGAACGCTTCTGACTGTGGGACGAACATTGGATGCGGCATTGTATCATCAGGTCCTCTCACCCTACCCTGAGCACTATCTGCAAACAGATGATCCATGTCTACCTTGCGGGGTTCGGGCAACAAGAAACCATCCTCAGCGGGACCTAAAGCATCGGGTAATATTTCAGAACTAGGAACACTCATGGCATTTGTTTAGTTAGGTGGAGTTTTTTATGTTACGAAAAAAGTAACTCCTCCATGATACACCCGGGATGCAAGCGTTTTGGCCAAATTACCAAGTGTTGTCAATTTTTTGTCACCATTTTGATTTACCCGACCCCTGATAGCTTATAATGTCTGGGTGGACAGCATATATGACTTACTCTCCAACAGAGACTTCGACGAGCCGCCTGAAATTGGTGCATTGAAGCAATATATCCGTGACAACTACCAAAGCGAGGCGGGTATCACCATGCGTGAACGCGACATAGTTATAACTGTTCAGAGCGCAGCGCTAGTCTCGCGTCTTCGTTTTGATATGAGAAAAATGGTCGATACCACCAAAGTAACGAAGAAAATTGTGCTCAGAATTGGCTAGATGCTGATGCCTTCCAGCATACTGGCGTAGTCTGGAATCTGGTTGATAAAGAGGCGTTCTACTTCTTTGGAATCACCACGGAAGGTTTTAACCCCGCAAGACGTCGACCAAAAATGCTGTATTGCCGCACCATCTGAACCAATGATCTCGTACAGGTAACGATTGCCGTTGGCACAGAAACCGCGCTCATCAAGGAGCGCTGGATCGGTATTGCCACTAGTGAAGTTGCCTGTTCGGTCGAGAGACAACAGAAATGTCTCGTATGCCGTCACGCTCATTGGGTAGCTTTTGGTGCGCACAATTTCGCCATCATAGCCACGGGTTACGGTCATGACCGCCTGGGCATTACCAACATCAATACTGACGTCGTTGTGTGTTTGCGCCGCCTGTACCGGATTATCAATGGTGTAACGAACCGTTACGTCGCTCGTGGCATAGCTGGCTAGTGATTTTGGAGTTACCGATACAGTCGAGCCACCACCGCCACCTAATAGCTTGATGATTATAAATACAATCACCGCAATACTTAGAATTAGGCCAATTAGGTATCTCATAGGTATAAAACTCCCAAAGCTATTGGGTTATGTTTATTTTAGCACATTAACGGTGTTATTGCAATGCTTAGCCCTGTGCGAGTAATCGTTCTAGTTGTGTTTTGAATGACGCGAAATCGGTATAGTGAATGGCGCGCATGCCCGTTTCGATAGCGGCTTCACAAAAATCACTTTTGTCATCGGTAAAAATGCACCGGGCTGGCTCCACGCCTAACCTTGTGGCCGTCAGCCGGTATACTTCTAGGTCTGGTTTGGCCATGCCAACATCGGCTGAGCCCACCACAACATCAAAATATTTATCAAGCTCTTGCGACGAAAAGCGACGCGAGAGGCCACCTTTACTGATATTACTGAGGATGGCCGTTTTGTATGTACCACGTAGCTGGCTTATTAACTCTAGGAGTTGCGTGTTGCGAACTTCTCCTGCTGCCACTCGTTGGCGGTACTCATCGACTGTCATGCCGAATATTGCCGCAACTTGGCGATTGGAATCCTCGCGGTCAATCATGCCGCGGCTGACTTGGTGGATTAAATCCCAAACTTCGACGACACCTTTTGGATCAGTCCGAGCCAATTCGTCCAACATTTGCCCAAGTGAATCGTTGAGCACGACACCAAAAAGATCAAAGATGATTGCCTCTGTTTTTGCCATGCTTATATTGTAACCTAGCCCAGCCACCACCAACCTGGAGATAGTGGAGCCTAGCCGTGATTTTTTGCTTACTTTTGTATCAAGACAAAAGTAAGATCTTGGTTCTTGGATGCAAGAACTATTTACTAAAATGCTTTCGCTAGCGATAGCGACAATATAAAATAGAACTCAGTGAAATTACGATATGAAACGGGCACCGCAACCTTTATCCAATTCTTGGTCGTGATGTTGTTTGGCTTCGTTGGCTTGATTGCATCCATCGTAGACCAGTGTCACGAGGGTGATTTTGCCAATTGCGCACAAGGTTCGATTATCTCGTTTGTCTATGTCTTCTTGCTGGCTGGCTGGTTTGGCTTCCTGTCGGTGTTGGGCTACGCCGCCCAGGATCAGCGCAGTCATCGACTGGCCTACATGCTGATGTTTGCAGAGTTTATGGTGCTGGCGATTGCCCTGTTTAACGCTAAACACTTCCCGAGTGTCCTGGGTTTGATCACGAGTCTCGTTGACGCTGCTTTTGCGGCCTGGATCATCGTCTTGGCATGGCGACTGAGCCGTGCTAAAGGCGGCCGTATCACGACTTCAAGCCGTCCCCGTCGTCGACCAGCCACCACTAAGAAATAATTAGTATCTTCGTCCTACACCCAACGCGCCAGCGACACCTGCATATCGCATGGCACTTTGGCTTGCTCCACTTATTAGTCGACGCCGTCTGAAGCCCATGACACCAGCTGCTTCCATAAGTCTCCTACTATGTGGATCATA
>JAGQNT010000128.1 GCA_020427965.1 Candidatus Saccharimonadota bacterium
GTACTTTTCAATACGTGGATGGTAACGCATTTCCTCCCGTGTGCCGGAGAAAAGTGTTTTGTTGTAGGAGTACGTTCCTACGACGATCTCAGCATCCATATACGATGCGTACGTTTCCAGATTGTTCAGAAAGTTGACGTCAATCGGAGTGTTGTTCTGCGCGGACGTGAAGATGATCCGCTTGACGCGGCCTTGTCGCGGTGGGGATACATACACCGGTTTGCTCGCCTTGGCAGTGGCGAAGTCCATACGTGTCTCGCGATACAGCCGGTCCTGAATAGTCGATCTTGGGATGCCAGTAGCTTCAGAAAAACGACGAATAGAGCCGTGCTTTTCAATCGCCCGACGAAGTGCGCGGGGCGTGTAATCAGACAGGTTTTCCATAATAAATCCTAACGTACGTCCATGAGAGCGTGGAAGCGTCTAAGGAACATATCCTCAGCTACTGGTGGTGTCCAGCAGTACAGTGTGTGCTGGTTACGTGTTTCAGAATAGCGCGGATCGGTTGCAAAGCCCCACCGATCAACCAAGTCAGGGTTTGGAAGGAGTTTTCGGCCCTCTTTGACACATATAGCAAGATCGGCGCGCTTCACTTCCATATCCTGTGGCTGGTAATCAACAGGAATGTTGAAGCGCTTGCGAATAACGCGCTCTAGTCTGTCTTCAATGACGCGAAACTGCGGCATCTCCGCCTTGAGTGGTGAGATCATATCACCAATATAGGCTTCCGCAGCGTCGTGAAGAAGTGCAGCAAACGCGTGCTCAGGGCTGGTTTCGTTGCTAACATTGATGCTGTGCTCGGCTACCGAATAGAACCACTCGATATGGCCGTTGAAGCGGCACTGCATCGACAACGCATGAGCAATGTCACGGATATCGATATCAGCTTCAGTAGGCGCCATGAAGTTGAATGCACGGCCTGTATGTGTGTGCATCCATGTTTTCGAAAAATCCACTAGGTGTGTCATTTTGTTTCCTGTGTGCGCTGTCTATTTAACCCAAAGAAGGGCGCCGCTGTACTCCCACATGCCGATATGTGTTCGGCTCAGCATTCCCCCTAAAAACATGGATATGAATACTTTCCGGCTGACGCTGATGTGAACATCTGTGGCCTGCTGTCGCCCTACCTGTGCGGTCAATTGATGGTACAGTGCCTGCTCGGCAATAAGGTACAGGTCTTCTTCAGAAATACCGTATACTGCTGTAGGTGGCGTCATGTTACTTCCTTTCTTCTGGGAATGCGGCAAGCAGCGCACGAACGATTAGGCGCCATACATTGTACGATAGGCGCGGGTAATCCTTCACACTTCCCATGCGCTGTGGCTTGTCATAGATTTTGCGGATGTTGCCCGCGTCGTTTTTGTTACCGACACGAACGGTGTAGTTGCCTAGATTGTCGGTACCGGTGCCATCGTTGGCGATAATGGTGGTGCCGATCTCTGTGATCTTTCCAGTGATTGCTGAATGCAGTTCAAGCCTAAGTACCAACACGTAGTGCCTCCATATTCATCACTTTGTTTACATCACCTTGACGTTGTTCTA
>JAGQNT010000129.1 GCA_020427965.1 Candidatus Saccharimonadota bacterium
GACTCTTGCCCAACGTACCTTACCTTTGTACATCATCTCACCAGTCAGAGTAGAAACAGTGCCTTTTTTTCCTTTCGCTTTATATAACGGTCCAACGTATTGTTTATACTTTCCAAACTCGTATTTATACCTAGGCTTAAAAAATGCTGTGTTAAAGTCACTACTTGTGCCATGCCATTTATCTTTCTTGATACACTTCCCGGTGTCGAGATTCTTCAAACAAGCGAGGGTTCCTTTGTTAATCCGTAAGTGCATGGCTTTCTTTTTGCCATTGTCTGCGGCGCCTTTTGCCACGAACACGCCGCACAGCTTTTCGCCATTAGTCATTAAAACTGTCGTGCCAAGTATCTCCCCTCCACCCCAGGCGTTTGCTGAAATTAGTTTTTTGTAGCCGCTGCCACAGATGGCACCGGCTGACGTCACTGCGCTAGTACTGGCAGGAAATTTGTAGCCAATGACACTTACAGTCGCAAAAGCCATCAGAGCCGCAAATGCCCACGCCCGAAACACACCAGTTCTTTTCGCAATCTTTACCTGATTGAGTTTTTTACTCATATCTACTCCTTCGATTTGATAGCCAGAGTATAAAAGTAATATGAACGTATGTCAATAATAATATGTAGTAGTTGCACTAAGCCTCGTCCTAGAGCAACTATGCACGGAATGCGTGTCAGAGGCGGCAAAATGACAACCGCTTATTTTTCTACCATTTGTAGTATAGGCTTGCCGTGCGCAGTTTGCCTTTGTAGACCATCTCCCCGTACAACCAGTGGCATGTCCCAGATGGGCCTGTTGATCGTCTGACCGGACCGGCATATTGCTTGAACTGACCTTTATCGTAAATATAACGGTCTTTGTCGTAGATAGTCAGGCTGGTAGTGTCCAATGTTTCGTGCCATGAATCTTTTTTAGTATTTGCAATGCAAGCCCAGTTATTACCCTTAGTAATATAAACCTGCATACGCTTGGCGATGCCGTTATCGGCTGCGTTTTTCGCCAAAAAGACTCCACAAAGTTGGTTGCCATTAGACATTAGCACGGTCTGACCAACGACTTCTCCACCTAGGCGATAGTTCGATGCTACTAATTTGCTGTATCCACTGCCGCAGACAGCGGCAGGGGTGGTCGAAGCACTGCTACTGGTCGTAACACGGTAGCCAACGTAGCCAACACCGCTGGCGACTACCAGCGCGACCAGCAACATGGCGTGCGTCATGCCACGTTGGCTCTTGATAGCCATTGATTGCAGTAATGTTTTCCTCATTAATGGCATTGTTGTAGCTACCTCCTAAAGCGTGGCACAGCTAGTGGTTGACATTTTGTCGCCCGAATAACTCAAACCGGCATGCATTGTTAGACAGTATTTGGAATTGTAGTATCCGGCGGTGCTGACATAGACAGGACCAGCGTAGTACTTGTAGCTACCGCTATCCGAACCACCATTTCTGACTTTTTTGCCCCCATCAAGGGTGAAATCGTTTTTGGCAATGTATATGTTCACATTCATCGGTTTTGCCACGCCGTAAGATTCACCCCTTGCGACATTAATGACGCACATCTTGTTTTTCGAAGCGTTCCTAAAGTAGAGTACTTCACCCTTGGCCTTGCCCTTCTCGTAAGTCGCTTTGAAGTTACCCCACCTAGAGTAACCACTGCCACAAACGGCGGCGTAGTTAGTTGCCGCCCCGCTCTGAGTCGTGACACGGTAACCGACGTAGCCAACACCGCTGGCAACAACAAGGGCGACCAGCAGCATGGCGTGCGTCATGCCGCGTTGGTTTGTCACCTCCAGCCTAATGAATCGTCTTGTCATGCGTTGCATATGAGAACCTCAAGGTTACAAGTTTGATATTTTATTATTCATGGTCGCGTAACCAGCCTGGGTAGAGGCAGTAGCCCCGGTACCAGCAGTCGCCCAAACGTGTGCATAGAGGTTGTCGGTGATGCCATCATAGCTTGAGTACACTGGACCGGCGTAGTATTTGTAGGAACCGGCATCATCATGATAGCGTACCGGATTTGAACCCGAAGTAGTCTTCGTAAAGGATGTATGAACTTCTAGATATCTTGACACGCCGTAGTATTTGCCCGTCGACACAGTTAGGCCACATATCTTTTTGGCACTTTTATTCACTAGTAGATAGGCTGTCGCATGTACTTTCGTATTATTAGAGAGTACCTTAGAGTTCCGCACCACATAACCACTACCACAGACTGTTGCCGGGCTTACTGCCGCCCCGCTCTGAGTCGTGACACGGTAACCGACGTAGCCAACACCGCTGGCAACAACAAGGGCGACCAGCAGCATGGCGTGCGTCATGCCTCTTTGGTTTGTTATTTTTAGTCGTTTGAGAAGATTTTTCATTTTTATACCTATATTACGCTTATGGTTTTACTATACCATAAACGAAAATCGAGGGTTATTTTTGGTTCTTTTTGTAATAGTCTAGGGCAGCTTCGGCGGCACGTTGCTGACCAGCTTGTTTGGAGGGTCCGCTGCCTTGGCCACGAAGTTTATCACCCACAAACACGCCGACGGTAAACTCTTTGTCGTGATCGGGACCTTCTTCGCTCAATACTTTATAGATAGGTGTAAAGCCTTCGGAGCTCTGCGCCAGTTCTTGCAGGTGAGACTTGGGATCCATCCAGGATCCAGTTGCCAAAATTTCCTTAAATGTCACTAGCAAGCTGTCGGTGACAAATCGCTTAGCGGTCTCGTAACCCTGATCCAGATAGATTGCACCCAAAACCGCCTCGTAGGTGTTGGCCAAAATCTGCTCGCGGGCCCGGTCACTGCCCCGTTTTTCACCGCGACTCAGACGTAGTAGTGGCTCGTATTCGTAGCGCGCTGCAGCTGCGCTAATGCTTTCGGTTCGCACCAAGGCACTGCGCCAGTTAGTCAAAATGCCCTCTGGTTCCTCGTAATTCCTGTACAAGTACTCGGTGACGACTAGCTCCAACACTGCGTCACCAAGAAACTCCAAGCGTTCGTTGTGTTCGGTCACGGTCTTTTTGTGCTCGTTCAGGTACGATCGGTGCGTAAAGGCCGTAACTAGGAGAGTAATGTCTGTAAATGTGATGCCTAACTTCTTCTCGGCAAAATCAGAATAAGCGCTGTAATCCATTATTTACCCGACTCCCGAATCTTCTTCATGCCCGCCAAAATGAGCTTGCCGATGTCATCATAGGCGATCTTATCAACGGCGTCATTGGCCGCCAACCACTTGATGTCCGTCAGCCAATCCTCTGGGTTCAGCATGTCGGTGTCGCCCTTACCCTCTACTAAATAAATATGCATCGTCATGAGCACCAGCGTGTGGCTGCGGCGATAACGAAAATTCACCTTGCCCAGCCAGTTCATAACTTTCATCTGTTGGAGGCCGGTTTCTTCCTGGATCTCTCGTTCTGCTGTTTTACGTGGTTCTTCGTTTGGCTCAACATGGCCCTTTGGAATGGTCCAGCGACCTTTAGCGTCTTGGATCAGTAGAATCTCGAGCTGACCATTCTTTTTGTTGCGACGAAATACCACACCACCAGAGGTGGTTTCGTGGACTACTTCGTCTATGACTGGGCGCTTCTTGCTAACAAAATGTTTGAGGCCCTGGATTGGTTTTGGTCTCTTCATGAGCCGGTTTACGTTGCTTTCTTGGGTGTTTTCTTGGCCGGTTCGGGCTCTTCGCCGGTTTTGTTGCGAAGTGCAGTACCCAGCACACCGTTTACGAATTTACTAGAATTTTCACTTCCAAAGGCCTTGGCGAGCTCAATAGCCTCATTAATCACTACCTTCGGTGGCACGTCGGTCGTATGCTCAAGTTCGTACAAGCCCATCCTTAGGATAATTCTGTCCATCCTGGCTATTTGGTCAATTGGCCATTCTGGGGCAATTGGTTGTAGTACAGCATCAAGGTCGGCCTGTTTGGTCGACACACCCTTGACCAGCTTTTCAATGAAATCGACGTCATCAACGAGGGCTTCGTAGCGTTTTATGTTGCGCTCGAGTACCTTGTTTAGGTCAAAAGCAGCATCACCAGCATCGTGCCGAAACTCCTCCTCGTATAGAGTCTGGAGTGCGATAATGCGACCAAGGTGACGATTGCTCGCCATAGCCTACGCACCACGCCTTTCCAAATCAGACCAAGTCTGATCTTGCAAGCCGTTCGTGGCACACAGCGCATTTTTCGACTGCGCTGCTCCCGCGCAGTACTGAGCGTACAGCTCAGTCCGCTGCTCGTCGAGAAAATGTGCTGTGCACTCACGTGCGAAGGTTATGGTACCCATAGTTACATTCTGATTGTTAAATAGTTCTGCTACTAGTGTAGCGTGTCCGCGAGCCGTTGCCTACGCGGTTTTACCGGTCTCCCGGACTGTTGTCTTAACTTTGACAGGTGATTTTGCGTTGACCTGACGAGCCAACTTCAGCACCAGGTGGCTGCGGCGCGTGCCGGTCTTGCGTGGGCTGGTGCGCTTTTTGGGCTTACCCATACTTCCTCCAGATTAGGATTTAGGTTATTGAATATTAGTTTTCAATATACCCCATTCACCCCTGAAATACAAGCGGTTTAATATTGCAATCTTGTAGTTTTTATTCTAAAATAAATTATCCTATGTCGAGGCAACTCCAGGGATACTAATGGCACGCAAAAGATTTTCGGGAAATACACACTCTGTAGTGTGACCAAACTTCTTTGACAACTTCTGCTGTCATGTTCGCTCACAACCTACTCATCTCGGAAGGAGGTGATCAACGTGGCGTCATGCACGCTTTTCCGCGACCCGGCCACTCGCACACTCTTGCCCCTCGTTCAGGCGCAGGGCGACGATGACGAGCGCGTCGTGTGTCGCAAGTGTCA
>JAGQNT010000130.1 GCA_020427965.1 Candidatus Saccharimonadota bacterium
GGCTGCTTTTTCACGCTCTGCCCGCACAGCCTTTTCAACGTCATACAGCAACTCTTTCAGGTTTGTGCCCGCTTGTGCAGACACGGCTACGACCGGTGTGCTGGCCGGCGCAGCTTTGTGTAACTTGGCCACCAGGCTTTTGACTGCTTTGTCATCCAAGCCTTCTGTTTTGTTTAAGGCGATGATCTCAGGACGTTTGGCCAGTGTTTTGTCGTGTTCCCGCAGCTCATTCTTCACCACTGCATAGGCTTTGGCAACATCGTCGTTATAAGCATCAACGACATGGATAATAACCGCCGTTCGTTCTATGTGGCGTAGGAACTCATGTCCCAGACCCTTGCCTTCGGCTGCACCCTCGATAAGTCCCGGGATGTCGGCAAACAACAGGCTCGACTTGGCGACATCCACAACGCCAAGATTTGGGGTGAGCGTGGTGAATGGGTAGTCGGCGATTTCGGGCTTGGCGTTACTGACTCGGCTGAGTAGCGTCGATTTACCGGCGTTCGGCAGACCAACGAGGCCAACGTCAGCAATCATCTTCAGCTCTAAAATTACCGTCAGTCGTTGGCCTGGTTCGCCTTTCTCGGCAAACTTGGGTGCTTGACGCCTAGAGCTAATGAAGTGCGCATTACCAAAGCCACCCTTACCACCCCGCGCGATAACGGCTTGACCGCCGTCCTCAGTAAGATCGGCTAATACCTCTCCGTCAACGTCAACCACTACAGTCCCAACCGGAACCTTCACCTCTAATGATTTACCGTTACGACCGTGTTTCTTCTGTTTACTGCCAGCACCACCAGGCTCTGCTACCAATTCCTTGTGGAAGCGAAAGGCGGCTAGGGTATTTTCGTTACGACTGGCGATGAGTATGACATTGCCACCATTGCCGCCGTCACCACCGTCAGGGCCGCCACGATCAACGAACTTTTCGTGACGAAAACTAACAGCACCATTGCCGCCGTCACCTGCGCTTATTTCGACTGAGACTTTGTCTACAAACATATACTATCCATAAGTATGCCAGTTTTCAGAGGTGGCCGCTAGTAGACGTAGCGGAAATTGCCTGAAATCGTACGCGTATCAGTACGATTCCAGCCCGCGTGATTCATTTCTGAAATAACAATGCTGCCATTGGAGTTCACTTTTGTAACGTAAGCAACGTGTCCAGCCCCGCTCGTACTGGTCACTACAGCTGCACCAACCCGAGGGGTTGACCCTGTCGGTAAGCCATATGCGGCAGCGCGAATAGCCCAAGTCGCAGCGTTACCGAGATTAGCCGGTACTGGATTGCCGGCTTTTTGTCGCAATACCGCCACCCAATACGTGCAGTAGCCGAAGTCGTAGCCGTTATAGCCGTAAGATGCGGTCCCAGAGAAGCCGGAAATCGAGCGAGTACTGGCAACCAGGCTTGCCTTGGAACCATACGGTACAAGAATCCTCTGGCCCTTCTTGAGCCCACTCAATTCAGCGTCATTAAACGCGATGATCTTGCTTCGGTCAGCGTCAAATTTCGCTGCGATTGTGGCAGCGTCCTCACCCGCCTTCACAACATAGACAATGCCATTCACTGGTGGAATCCATAATTTGCGCCCCGTTGCGACACTATTGCCAGTCAGATTATTTGACCAGCGAATACTATCAGATGTCACGCCAAATTTACTGGCAATCTTAGAGACTGTGTCGCCCTTGACCACAACATACTGTTTGATGTCCTGGGCTGATTTGAAGGCCGACGCAACCACTTGGGGCTTAGTTGAGACCGATGAGCTGACCGTGGCCGCCTGGGTAAGCTCAACATCCTCAGAGATCGCCTGACTCACAATTGGCGTCTTTTCGGGCAGATTGCTCATCTCAGCAACGGTCAACGCAATGTTGGCTGACGATAATTGATCGAGCGGGCTCGGTGTAGTATCGGTGTCGGCACTGGTAGACAATAACGGCTTAGCTGTGTCGGCTGGCTTTAACGTCAAAACTCCGACTACTGCTAGCAGTAGCGCAACATTAAAAGCCACCAAGCTGATGCGAATCACCCGGCGGCGGACAGTCTTACGACTCAGGGCCTTTTGAGCCGCCTGAGCCAATGGTTGTTGCGTGACAGACTTGCTAATCGTTGTCCGTAATGTCGACGATTGTGGGGCTGTGCTACTAATCTTCTATGCTCCTTTGAGACGCAAAGCGTCATACAATCTTTTGCCATTTGAATACTCACATTTCGACTACTCTCGCTGACAAAAGAACGACGTAGTAACTGGTACGGCAATGGCAATACTGTTTCTACGTCTTGGCGTTAAGTGTATCAAGAAATGTCAACGAATGCAAGTCAAGCTTACGCTTTATAACAGGGGTGGGACATGGATTTTTTATACTAACTACACAACTTGTGGCAATATTTGTCTATATTTCGTTGGTGCTGTTCGAAAGTCTTCGAAAAGTATGTTTTGCCATTGTCGCCGGTCACAAAGTAAAGCCATGACGTTTTGGCTGGAAACGCTACCGCTCCTAGAGTGCTGTCACTAACGGTAGAAATAGGGCCCGGTGGCAAGCCCTTGTGCTCGGTCGTATCATACCGACTGTCGTTCACGTCACGAGCGTAAAACACCGTTACGTCAGAACC
>JAGQNT010000131.1 GCA_020427965.1 Candidatus Saccharimonadota bacterium
CGACGTTGCACCTGGCGGCGGCTGATGGCAATGGTGGCGTATCGCGGTTACATGTGGGCACCGTTGATCTGGGCAGTGGTATTAATCCCAATAGTCTTATGGTGTGTATTCTGGGGACCGACGGTAGTTGTAATAATCTTGCAGGTACTGCTGAAAAACATGGCGTTACCGTGGTCGATCTGGGCGGTGCGTTGAGCGATCCTGATGTTGAAATCTACGCACGAGTGAGCGACCTGGCAGGTAACACGACCGAAGTTTACCGCTCTGTAAGCTGGTTTTTGAACAATACTTCAGGCGTACCCGGAACGGGCGACACTAAAGCACCGAATATTTCAATAACCAACCCAACCGGCGGTGAAGTCTCGGGTGTTATTCCGGTAGCAGTCAGTTATTCAGACAATGTGGGTGTAGTGTCGGTAGAATATTATGTGAATGGTGCGCTTCACGGCAAGAGTA
Organism: Candidatus Saccharimonadota bacterium; assembly: GCA_020427965.1. Lineage (GTDB taxonomy): Bacteria > Patescibacteriota > Saccharimonadia > Saccharimonadales > UBA4665 > JAGQNT01. Next base: position 457 of record JAGQNT010000131.1, read on the forward strand.
CCCAAGAACCATTTGCGTATACGCTGGACACGACATCATTAGCCGACGGTCAAAATACATTAAGTGCTATTGCATTTGATGCTGCGGGCAACCAGGGTTCTTCCGGAGTTACCTTCACGGTGAATAATGGCACTTCAGGTGGAGGTGGAGGTACAAGTGAAGGTGTGGTGATTAGTATTGTTTCGCCGACGAGCGGAGTGGTGTCGGGTACTATTCCGGTGGAATTGAATTATTCGGATACAGCAGGGATAGTGTCAGTTGATTTATATATCAATGATCAGCGTTATGGCACAGATACCCAGGCGCCGTTTATGTTTAACCTGGATACTGCGACAGTTGCTGACGGTGATTATGTATTGACGGCTCATGCCTTCGATGCAAAGGGTCAGCAGTATATTTCCGGTAACGTGGCGATTACTGTAAGAAACAATTCCAGCTCGTCCGATACGCAAAGCCCGAGAATCGGGATTACATCGCCAATCTCTGGGGAAGTGGTTTCAGGCATCAAGCCGGTGACGTTCAATGTGTTTGACGATGTCGGTGCTGTCCGGGTTGAACTTTATGCCAACGGCGTGTTTGCAGGCGCAAGCGAAGATGCACCGTTTACGATCAACTGGGATACGACGCAAACGGCAAACGGTCCGGGGTATATTCAGGCATATGCCTTTGATCAGGCTGGCAACAAAGGCGTTTCATTCAAGTTCAGTATGATAGTCGACAATAACAATGCTGCTCCGGCGGTGGATGCAGAGGCGCCGGTCATCAGTATCGTCA
>JAGQNT010000009.1 GCA_020427965.1 Candidatus Saccharimonadota bacterium
TGTATGAAATTCCCGAGTAAAACCGACCCGAAAAAACCCACCAAGATCAGTAGGGCTCAGTTATTAAAATGGGTTAAAAATGGTGAGATACCAATTCTTATCGGTACACACGCTCTGATTTATAAAAGTGTTGAATTCAAGCACCTTGCTTACGTCATCATTGATGAGCAACACCGCTTTGGCACCAACCAGCGCAAACAACTCGCCAAAAAAGACGCCCGTATCCCGCACCTCCTCTCGATGACCGCCACACCGATTCCTCGCACTCTCGCGCTCACTATTTACGGTGATCTTGATATCACCCTGCTTGATCAAATGCCGAAGGGTCGCAAACCGACTATCACCAAAGTTGTCGGTCCCGGACAGACTGAAGCTATGTACGCACATATACAATCTGAACTCGATGCCGGACGACAAGCGTATGTAATTTGCCCCCGCATTGATGAACCAGACCCTGATAAAGCCACCGCCTTGCGGCTTAAGAGCGTGAAAGCCGAAGCCGAGCGCCTACAAAAAACTGTTTTCAAAACGGCACGTATCGGTATCCTCCACGGCAAAATGACTCCAGCGGAAAAAGACCAAACCATGCAGGACTTTGCCGCTCATAAACTCGATATCTTAGTCGCCACTTCGGTGGTAGAGGTCGGAGTCAACGTGCCAAATGCCACCAATATCATCATCGAAGGTGCTGAGCGTTTTGGTCTCTCGCAGTTACATCAGCTCCGTGGTCGGGTCATTCGTGGCACACACCAGCCGTACTGTTTTGCGGTGACCGAAAGCAAGAGCGAAAAGACCAAAGAACGACTCAAAGCGCTCACTACAGCAAAAAATGGCTTTGAGCTGGCAGAGTATGACCTCCAGTTTCGCGGCTCAGGTGAACTCTATGGAGCCAAACAGTCTGGTCTCTCAGACTTAGGCATGGAAGCAATCAAAAACCTCAAACTCGTAGAAGCCGCCCGCAACGAAGCCCAAAAACTCGTGTCCGAGCATCCTGAACTCAACAAAGACTTCCCGCTCATTGCCCACAAAGTCACCGCTACCGCCGAAAGCTTGCATATGGAGTAGGAAAGCTGTTTCTCATTGAGAAACACCGTGAATCACGGTATAGTTTTGCCACTACCAATCTGCCCATAGCTCAGTTGGTAGAGCGCAGAGCTTATACCTCTGTGGTCCTTGGTTCGAGTCCAAGTGGGCAGACAGAAATAAAACTTCCCAAAGCAGTAACTTTTTGTTAGTTTAGCTCTAGACA
>JAGQNT010000010.1 GCA_020427965.1 Candidatus Saccharimonadota bacterium
GAGCAACCTAAGTCCCGAGGATCACGCCCAGGCTGGCGAGGCACTTACTTTCTTGCAGTCACGACCAGATTTTGCAGTACATGTGGCGGAACGCATGTTCTATGGTCCAGGTTATTTAATGCTCACCGGCCAAGGGCGCATTGCCCGACTGGCACAAGAAGGTGCAATACAGGAGCTGCGACATATCAGACAGGTTCTTGATGAAACTGTTGCCGGTGGTGAAACTACGGCTACGCCGATTAACCCTTATCGTTTGATCGAAGCAGTGACAGAAATACGCAGCGTTGTTGAGGGTCAAGATGGCTAGTACCGTTGCGCTCAAGCGCCGAATCACCAGTATCAAAAATACCCGCCAGATTACCAAGGCTATGGAGCTTGTGAGTGCTAGTAAGCTACGTCGTGCGCAGGAGTATGCGCAGCGTTCACGGGCCTACCGAGAGCTTGCGTATGACCTGCTATCTCGTCTGAGTGCGATCAAGGAGGTCGAAACACACCAGCTGTTCAAGAAGCGACCAGTCAAAACTCGTTTATACATCCTCACGACCAGCAACAGCGGTTTGGCCGGAGCGTACAACGCCAATGTGCTAAAGCAGCTCACACAGTTACTCAACGTAGATAAAGCCCAAAACGTCGATAGTAAAGTCATTGCCGTCGGTAACAAAGGTGCGCAGTTCGTGCGCCGACTGGCAGGCGTTGAATTGGTCGCGGTCTATCCTGGCCTGGGCGATCAACCGACTGCCAACGATATACGGCCAATCCTAAATTCAATCATTGAACACTACACTAACGGTGATGCCGATGAGGTTCAGCTACTCTATACTTTCTCCAAGTCCAGTATCACCCAGGAGGTACGGACCGTTGCCTTGTTGCCGGCTACAAAAGTGGATGACGGCACGACAGCTACAGTGTCGGCCAGCACGTTTGAGCCAGACGTCGAGACGGTTATCGCGCAAACGACAACTCGCTTACTGGAGGCACAGATTTGGCAAGGCGTTATCGAAGGTCTGGCATCAGAGCACGCCATGCGTATGGTGGCCATGAAAAATGCCACCGACAATGCTAACGAACTGATTGATGATTACACACTGGAATTCAACACCGCTCGCCAGGCGGCAATTACTCAGGAATTAGCTGAAATAACGGGTGGCGCGGAGGCATTAAATGGGTGAAACGAGGTTTAATGATTCAATCGGAGAGCCGGAAATGCCGGAATTAGTACAAGTTTTGGGTGATGACGGTAGGCGTATCGTAATCCTGAAACCCATGGACAAATGGGAAGTCGATTGGGACGCCATGAGAATAACGCAAGTAGATTATGCAAAGGCAGATGCGGCCGAATGACTAACACTGATTTAGGAGGAGAATAAATGGCAACAGCAACGAAAAGTAAAACAAGTACCGGCACTATCACGCAGATTGTCGGCGTGGTGGTGGACGTGGAATTTTCCACCGACACACTGCCAGCAATCTATAATGCGCTAACAGTCGAACACGATGGCAAGACCTTGACGCTCGAAGTAGCACAGCACTTGAGTGAATCAAGCGTCCGTGCTGTCTCGCTTGGTAGCACCGACGGTTTGCCGCGTGGTGCCGAAGTAACGGACACTGGTGCGCCAATTTCCGTACCGGTCGGCGATAAGACGCTGGGGCGTATGTTTAGCGTAACGGGTGAACCCATTGACGGTAAAAAAGGCGAGTTCAAAGATCGTGCGCCAATCCACCGAACTCCACCACCACTAATCGACCAGTCCGGTAAGGTTGAGATTCTAGAAACCGGCATCAAGGTTATTGACCTGCTCTGTCCAATGGCTAAGGGTGGTAAAGCCGGCCTGTTTGGTGGTGCCGGCGTGGGTAAAACCGTCCTGATCCAGGAGCTAATTAACAACATCGCCAAATTCCACAGTGGCTATTCAGTGTTTGCTGGCGTCGGTGAGCGAACCCGTGAGGGCAACGACCTATATGGTGAGATGACCGAATCGGGCGTTATCAAAAACACTTCCCTGGTCTTTGGACAGATGAATGAACCGCCAGGGGCTCGTTTGCGCGTTGCCTTGTCTGGTTTGACGATTGCAGAAGGTTTCCGTGACAAGGGTTCCGACGTGCTGCTATTCGTTGACAATATTTTCCGCTACACACAAGCCGGTTCTGAAGTGTCTGCCCTACTTGGCCGTCTGCCATCGGCGGTGGGCTATCAACCAAACCTGCAGCAGGAAATGGGCCAGTTGCAAGAACGAATCACTTCGACCCGCGAAGGCTCAATTACCTCTGTGCAGGCTGTATATGTGCCGGCTGACGACTTTACCGATCCAGCTCCAGCTAACACTTTCGCTCACCTGGACAGCACCATTGCGCTCAGTCGTGCCTTGACCGAGATTGGTATTTATCCGGCGGTCGACCCACTCGACTCGACTTCTACCCTGCTTGACCCAGAAATTGTCGGCGAGGAACACTATAACGTGGCCCGCGAAGTACAGCAGGTGTTGCAGCGTTACAAAGATTTGCAGGATATCATTGCCATTCTTGGCATGGAAGAACTTTCTGAGGAAGACAAGAAGCTCGTGGGTCGTGCCCGACGTATTCAGCGTTTCCTAAGCCAGCCATTCTTTGTTGCTGAGCAGTTTACCAACAACCCTGGTCAGTATGTAAAACTCAGTGACACCATCCAAGGCTTCCGTGAAATTCTGGACGGCAAACACGATGATAAGCCAGAGAGCGCCTTCTACCTGAAAGGCCCAATCACTGACGTAAGGGCTAAATAATGGAAAGTCTCGTAGATGTAGAAACTGTAGGTCAGACATCCAGTGATGTTGTTGACTGTCCTCGATTCTCTGAGGATTTTTTCTTAAATTACTGCGCTGGTGAGTTTGTACAGACGATGCCGGCACAAGGCGAGCCGCAAATGAAGTTGTCTTGTTTCGGCGGTTGTGCAATGCGCACAATTTTGGAAGGAAAAACTCGATAATGTTTCATTTTCAGCTCGTTAGTTTGAGTGGCACGCAATTTGATGATGATGTCTACGAGGTTGTGTTGCCGACGCTGGATGGCGAAATTGGCGTTCTGAGCCATCACATGCCGCTCGTAAGTGTGGCAACCAACGGAGCAATTGCGGTGCGACGTGAAGCTAAAGACGCCGATCGAGAGCGTGAGTACTTTGCTTGTAGCGGTGGTGTTATCGAAGTGTCAGGTAACACTTTGCGTGTATTGGTTGATGAGGCTGATGAGGCCGAAAGTATTAACGAGTCTGAAGCCCAGGCAGCACATCAACGAGCTCAAAAAATGTTGTCCGAAGCCAAGGATCAAGTCAGTTTAGAGCAAGCACAACAAATGGTTGATAGGACCGCAACTCGACTACAAGTCGCGGGACTAAAACGTCGCCACCAACGCAAGTAACTGTTACGTAGCATGTTACGTAACAGTCACCCTGTTATAGTTGCAAAAGTTTATGCAAAGTTTACTTATTGGGCTTGCTAGTAGCGGTACAGAATTTGCAGCGCTTGGCACCTGCGGGAATGGCACTGAGACATTCAGGACACTCACGTTCGGCTGGTGCATCAACCTCTTCAGAAGGCTTGGCGCGCGCCATCAATTTATTGATAGGAGTAACAACGAAGAAGAAGATGACGGCAGCAATCAACAGGAATGAAATGACAGCATTCAGAAAGTCTCCGTACATGAACTTGCTGTCGTTGATAGTGAACGATAGTGCCGAGAAGTCAGGCTGACCACCAATTGCTCCAATTAGTGGGGTTACCAAATCAGCGACCAGCGCCGTAACGACCGCACCAAAGGCGGCACCGATGACCACGGCAACTGCCAAATCGACAACATTACCTCTGAGTATAAATTTCTTAAAATCTTGTAACATACCAACTCCTTGTCTTGTATGCCAATAAGTGTACGCTTCCCCCGTTCTTTCAGCAACAATTTATGGGTAGTAGTCATTGAATAAATTACATAAGCATAAGCAGCCCTTTACAAATGACCACAGGGACGGTACTCTGGTTTCATAACATAACGGAGGTTCTATGTTTACAAGAAATAAAGTTGCTGCGCTTGCGGCAGAATTTTTGGGGACTGGTGTGTTGGCACTCGTGATTGTGTCTGTACAACGTTCCACCATTGGTGTGCCATATTTCGTCGGTCTTGCTGCCGGGTTGGCTGCTGCGCTACTGTTCTTGGTATTTGCCAAGGCTTCAGGTGGGCAATTTAACCCAGCTTTGACGATAGGTCTATGGACTGCTCGCAAGGTTAAGACACTCGATGCTGCGGCATTTGTAGTTGTTCAGTTGCTAGGTGGTTACCTAGCAGGGTTACTCTATCAATACTTTATTGACAGTGATCTGAGCGCTGTCAGTAGCACGTTTACGGGTCGCGTGTTAGTAGCTGAGGCTGTTGGTGCCGCTATCTTTGCGATGCTTGTTGCTGCTGCCGTTTCACACGAGCGATCAGAAGGTGCTAAGGCAAGTCTTGTTGGTGGTGGTTTGGCAGTAGGTATCATCGCCGCCTCATCTGCGTCAGTTGGGATTATTAACCCAGCAGTGGCACTTGCGACTAACGCTTGGGCGTGGGGTACTTACGTGCTTGGTCCAGTTCTTGGTGCGGTTATCGGTGTGAACTTGTACACGCTCCTGTTTGCTCCAGCTAGCAAGAAGTCTGTTGCTGCAAGCACCGCAACTGCTAGTGTTGCCAAGAAACCTAAGGCTGCAACCAAAAAGGCTCCTGCCAAGAAAAAACCAGCCGCTCGTAAAAAGAAATAGACTACGTTTCGTAGCAAAAAATCCCCTGGCTACGACCAGGGGATTTTTAGTTGCCTTGCTTCGGGTGCATACAGTGGTCATGGTCACGACCAAGTGGGTAGACACCGGCCTTGAGATCAATAACCATCTGTGCGAGTCTGCTCTGCATTGTCTCAAGCGATTTAGCCTGCTTCCTGACACCATAGAGCTGGCCTGTTTCAACGAAATCTAGACTCACTTTAGCAGGTAGTTCATCGCGCAAGATTTGCCACGCCAATGCGTACAGGGTGAGTTGTTGCGAGCCGGTGGCGCGACTTTTGGCTTGCTCTAAGCTTCGAACGCTGGTGCCAGTTTTGAAATCTCGAATCTCTATGCCCTTTTCGAGCTGGTACACCGCGTCGATTTTGCCACGAATGGTGAGTGGGATGTCTGGCATTTCTAGTGTGAACGGCCATTCTGTCTCGATGGGTAGATCATCGCGCAAAAAGCGTTCGTACACACTTTCGATAGTTCGAATGGTCTGCTGACGGGCTCTGTCACGCGAGCGCTTTGACTCATATCCCGCTGACGGCAGATTAGCAATCACATCGTCCATTAATTCGTCTAGTTTTGGCACGTGACCCTGCTCGCGTCCGCGGTGGATGCGTTCAATAACGCCATGTATCAAGGTACCGCGCGTTAAATGTGGCGCAGGCGGTAATGGCATCGCCAATACGTAACGGTAGTAGAAATCTCTTGGGCAACGTAGCCATGTTTCTATCTGGCTAACACTCAAAACAATTCGATTATTGCTGCTCATGCGTGGCGGTAGTTCCATGGTGGCGTCACTGGCTCTTGGTGAAAATGCTTCTAGATTTGCATGCGAGTCATCATCTTGCACATGTGTTGCGGGTTTGTTGCCAAACATTTCTTCGATGAACCTGGATGCCTTTCTGGGGATGCCCTTGCCATGTCTATCTGCATAGGATATGACCAGATCACGTCGCGCGCGCGTTGCCGCAACGTACATCAGGCGTCGCTCCTCGGCAATGTGTGCGTCCGCGTCGGTCACTTGAGTTTTAAGCTCCTCGGGCAACGTCAGGCTGGTACCGAAAGCACGCATCGGAAACGACCCTTCAGTACAATCAATAACGTACACAGTGTCCCATTCGAGCCCCTTGGCACGATGAACACTCAGCACGTTGACCATACTATCGGATATGTCGAGCGTAGGGTCCTCAAAACTACTGCCTGCAGCCTGGAGGGTTGGCAGATTTAGAACGTAATTCTGGACGCTTGGTACACCGGCGGAACGCTCGAACTCTTTGAAAGTTTTGAATAACTTGCTTAGTGCTTGAACTTCAGTGTAGACTACGATGTCTTTTTCGGCTGCAGCCGACAATCGTTGCTTCCAGCCGGACTCGTCAATAATTTTGTAGGCGATCGTGCCAACACTCTGCTCTACCGCATTAGTGCGCCACGTTTCGACGGTGATTAATGCGGCCTTTAGTGCTTCATCATCGGACTCACGAATGAGATCGGCTAATCGATCGTGTTGATGTTTGGCGGTCGACGAGAGTTGTGCCAAGGACGAGATATCAAGGCTGAACAGCGGCCCGCTGAGTACGTGGAATAGCGCAAGACTATCCAGTGGGTCGGCAATTGCTACGAGTGCTTCTAGTAGCTGCTTGACTGCAGGTTGCGTATAAATGTCATTGCCCAGACCGGCGACCGCATGGGGTACATCGAAAAGCTCAAGCATCTCGTGGGCTTTGACAACTCCTTGGTTGCGGCGCGCTAGCACCGCAATTGAGGCAGCCGACTGACCAGCGTCAAGACGCCTCTTGATGTCGTGAGCCACCCAAACAAGTTCGGCTTCGTGGGTAGTAAAATGCTGCAATTGCGGTTCATTGCCATTTTCTATGTTGGCGTGCAGTTTTTTATTGAGCTGATTAATCATTTCTAAACGATGCGGGTTGTTGTGTTGAATTAATCGGTAGGAGTTGTCTAGGATGCTTTGAGTGGATCGGTAGTTCTCGATCAGTGTTATTTCCTTCGCTTTGGGATATCGTACTTTAAAGTCCAGGATATTAGCCAATGTTGCGCCACGCCAGCCGTAGATTGACTGGTCGTCGTCACCGACCACCATGACGTTCTGTGCCTTGCCCGCCAGTAAATCAACCAAGGCTGATTGCATTGGATTGGTGTCCTGAAACTCGTCAACCATGATATAGCGAAAGCGTTCTTGCAGTTGTTTGAGTACGTTTGGTCTGGCACGCAGTAGCTCGATGGTCAGATAAATTTGGTCATCGTAATCGATGACCTGCTCCGTGCGGCAGAGTTTGAGGTACAATTCATAAAATTGCGCCAATTCCTGGTGTTTTTGCTGCTCCAGTTTTTCAGCATCGTCGCCAGACGGTAATGTGTCTGCGTACCTTTTATACGCGGTGGGGTCAATAAGTCGTTGCTTTAGCAGCGAAACGTAGCTGGCTAGATTTTTTAGTTGACCGCTTGGGTTTGAAACTGGTGAAAAATAATCAAGCTCAAATTCGTCCAGGTGCTCACGCAGAAAAACTAATTGGCCGGTGTCGCCAAGCAGTCGTAATGTGCCCAAGCCGTACTCCGCGCCGTAGGTTTGCAGGATGTCGTTGCCGAAACCATTATAGGTTGCAATGGTGGCGTCAAATGCCACACTGTCCGATCCGCTGATACGATCCAGCATTTCGCCAGCGGCTTTTTCGGTAAATGTCAGTGCCAGAATAGAGCTTGCGGGTATGTCGCTTCTAATGAGTCGAGTGATGCGTTCTACGATCACCCGGGTCTTGCCAGTGCCAGCACCAGCCACCACAAGCACGGGACCATCGGTGATGTCTACGGCAGCCTGCTGCGCCGCGTTTAGTCGCACTTCACTATCTTGCATTAGCTCCATTGTACCCTAGATTACCAGGGGCGTTGGCAGATGGCGCAGTCCTCTTCTTCGCCGAAATCGTGTACCCATTGTTGGGTAGCTTGAGGCCAGGCCTCGATGTCTTTGAAAGCGACAAAGTCTGCCGCAGAACGAAGCATCCAGCCCAAGAAGCCAAAGACGACAATTTTTTTCCAAACCACCACCGCCCATTTTTTGCCGGCAGGAATAACGCTGATTGGAACGGTTGGTTTGTAACTCTTCATGAGTTTGCCATCTTTGCGTCGAATCAAGTTTTTGGCTACAAATGCCCCATCACGAATGGCGGTTTGTGCCAGTCCGCTGTACGGAGTATTGGCATTGTCGCCAATGACAAAAATATTATCCTCAGTCTGCAAGTAGACATCGATGGCAACTTTCCCTCGAGGCATCAGGACGAAATTGTTTTCGGCAAAAAATGGATGATTGGTAACGCCGGCGGTCCAGATAACGGTCTTTGACTTCATGGGTTGTCCGCTGACGGTCAGGGTTTCTGGTGTTTCGCCCTGCACAACTTTGCCAATATACAAATGAACACCTAATTTTTTAAGGTGGCGTTTGAGGCGACTTGATACGATCTTGGGCATTCGTGGCAACAGTCGTGGCGCGGCTTCTATCAGGCCAATTTTAGCCCTGTGTTCGGGGAGGCCGTGTTTTTTCATGACCTTGTGTAGGTATGGTCCAAGCGCACCAGCCAATTCGATGCCCGTCGGTCCAGCTCCCACGATCAGATAGTTTTCGTCGGGCTTACCAGTTTTTACCAGGCTGTCATGAAGATGTTTTTTTAGTTTCAAGGCGTCGATGTTGGTTTTTATACCATACGAATATTCTTGAAGCCCCGGAATACCAAAGTAGTTGGTCACGACACCAATGCCAATGATAAGCGTGTCAAACGCGTAACTTTTGCCATCTTTGGTAGTTATGGTTTTGGCCTTGCGGTCCAGACTTTGGGCAACGCCCTTGACGAATTCCACAGGTAGGCGCTCAAAAATAACCTTGAAAGGCACTGACGAGCTGGCCCGTTTACCCCCTGTCGCGGTGTGGTATAGCGTTGGGTAGTAACGAAATTCCGTGTGGTCGGTTAGGAGTGTGACGTCAAATCGCTTATCTTCTGCCAGCTCAAGCGCGGCCTTAACACCGCCGAAGCCACCGCCAACAATCAATACTTTTTCTTTTGCCATAGTTGCTTAGCTAAATTCTACCGTAGAGCATAAGTGTTATGCAACTGAAATCACACTTGTTTGGGTCCGAATTTACGGTTATGCTTAGAGGTAATGGATGATTTTGTCCAAAAACTAACAACTGCCGGCTTCAAGGGCGAGACAGATTCCTCAGATGAGGCGAAGGAATTTTATAGTCATGACGCCAGTCTGTTTGAAATTCGTCCCGCACTCGTGGTGCGTCCCAAAGATTCTGGCGATGTCCAGACGTTGGTGCAGCTGGTAGCTGCCGAAAAATCGAGCAGTCCCTCCCTATCTGTAACGGCACGTGCGGCCGGTACTGATATGGCTGGTGGCACCCTGAACGAGTCGATCATTGTCGATTTCATGAAGTATTTTACCGCCATTGAAAATGTTACTCCCAACGAAGCACAAGTACAGCCTGGCGTCTATTACCGTGATTTCGAAGTCGAGACATTGAAGCAGAACGCTCTGATGCCGTCCTACCCCGCCTCGCGAGACATGTGCTCGGTCGGAGGTATGGTGGCCAACAACAGTGGTGGCGAAAAGTCGTTAGAGTATGGCAAGGTCAAAGATTTCGTCAATGAGCTACGGGTTGTTTTCGGCGACGGTAAGGAATACGTCGTCAAGCCACTGCAGAAAGCCGAGCTGGACGCCAAAATGGCGCAAGGTGACTACGAGGGGAATATCTATAAGCAGATTTTTGAACTGTGCGAAAAGCACTACGACGCAATCAAGGCGGCAGCTCCAACAGTCAGCAAAAACTCCATGGGCTACACGTTATGGGAAGTCTGGGATCGTCAAACGGGCGTCTTTGATCTGACAAAATTAATCGTTGGTTCCGAGGGGACGCTCGGATTAGTGACAGACATCAAGTATCGTTTAGTGCCCAAACGAGCACACTCTGGCTTGCTAGTGTTCTTCCTGAAAGATATTAGCAAACTCGGTGACGTTATTAACACAGTGCTCGATGCGAAACCAGCTACATTTGAAGGTTTTGATGATCAGACGATGATTTTGTTCTTTAAGCTATTGCCGTCGCTCATGAAAAGCTTGGGCGTGGCAGAGTTCTTGAAGTTAATGATTAGTCTCATCCCAGAAGGATTTCGTGTGCTGCGTGGATACCCCAAACTAATCCTGATGGTTGAATTTAACGGCGAAACACCAGAAGAAGTCGAGCAAAAGATCGTGGCGTTACACAAAGTACTTGCCCTGAAGAACAAACAATTCCATTACAATATCACTGCCGAAGAAGATGATGAGACCGAAGCGGAAGCTGAGAAGTTCTGGCTGATGCGCCGCAAAAGTTTTCAGTTGCTGCGCAGCAAGGTCAAAGACAAGCATACGGCGCCTTTCATTGACGACCTCGTTGTAGATCCGCAGTACCTGCCTGAGTTCCTGCCTCGTATCCAGAAAATCATTCGTAAGTATAAATTGTTTGCAACTATTGCCGGCCACATGGGCGATGGTAACTTTCATATTATCCCGTTAATGCAAATCGAAAAAGAAAGTGAGCGAGCCAAGCTCCTGCCCGCTATGAAAGAAGTGAACGAGCTGGTTTTGGAATATCATGGTTCGCTATCTGGTGAACATAACGATGGCATGGTGCGCGGACCATGGCTAGAGCGACAATTCGGCAAAGAAATTGCTGATTTATTCAAAGAAATAAAACATATTTTTGACCCCGACAATATTTTTAACCCACACAAGAAGTCTGACTCCGATTGGGACTATTCGTTTAGTCATATCCGCAAGAGTTTCTAGTCTTTCTCTGTACAGCACCACTTTCCCGCTCTCTGGCGAGCGGACCACCACCTACTTTACCTTGATGCAAAGTAGGCAAACATCACGGGCTGCGTTTTACCGCCAGGAACCTCCTTGGCTATAAAACTTTGACTGAAAAAACTCGGTCCACTGGACCTCAAACAGTTTTCAGTCAGCCAAGCCCAGTTATATAGCCGTTCGGTTCTTGGGGTAAA
>JAGQNT010000132.1 GCA_020427965.1 Candidatus Saccharimonadota bacterium
AGGGGAAGTTGCCGGCCGTATAAACAGCATCGTTATGTTGGCTGTTAGCATCGTCTTGACGAACGTGGCAAGTGAAGCAGTGGATCTGCGCGAAGTTGGCATCGCCGTCGTAGGTGGATTCCTTGACGGTACCGCTTAGATAATTAATTTGACCCAACAATGCATTGGTCGGACTTCCACCGCCGTTCGTGCCGTCGAGGCGGGTTTCAAGAGCATCCTTCGCATGGCATTTTCCGCAAGAACCGCCTGTCCAAGACGCCTGCTCTTCGGCGTTCAGGATTTCGATAAAATGCGTCGAGTTTCTGTATTGGGTCCAGATACCCTGGGTGTTATGGCAGGGCCTCAAACACACATAGGCATCCAGTCCATCCGTACCGTTGATGCCGTTTGCTCCGTTGGTGCCATCGGCACCGGCAGGCCCCCTCGGACCTTCGCAACTACTGACAAGCAACAGCACGAAGAAAGCCAGAGGGAGAGCCATGATCGCAAGAAACTTTGCGATGTTCTTCATTTTACTCTCCTTTTGGTGAATTAAGTAAGAATTAGACCAAATCATTACAAAATCCTTACATTTTCTATAAAAAAGATAGCCAGTGACGGGTCAAAAAAAATGACAGACGTCATGTATTGCGAAGCACTGACCCAGTGAGCCATATGACCATGCTCAACAAAGGACATAAGCCAAGTATTGTCAATTGTTTACTGATAACAAGGTTTTTTAATGAAATCGTGAAAAACTTCACGGATCGCATAAAAAAAGCAAAAAAAAACGCCCGCCACAAGGGCGAGCGTTCTTAAGATTGAGTCCAGAAAACGAAATTACGGACGAGTACCTGTAGGTGTGCCGCCCAAGGCCAGAATTGAATCGTAGATCAACTGTGCGGCATACTTGTAATTGTGATAACCGTATCCTTTGGAACGAACTACCAGAAAGTAATTGTAGAGAGCGCCAGCGTGGTCCTTCGGGATCGAAATGGACACGTTTGTACTGGACCAACGACCCGTTGTAGCATTGAAAGTCGAGACTCGTTGCGTCCGGACAGCATCGCTGTAAATACTCGAAAACCGTGTTGTCGCGTTCGAACTCAAGTTGGGATCCGAGGTCGTGGCTACCGAATCGTTGGAGGATGCCGAGTTGTCCACCTGGCTCAAGATTCCATTGGTTGCATTAGGAACCGCACTCAGGTCATACGTATTGAACATATCCTGCAGCTGCTTCAACAGCGTCTCGAGATTCGCCACGGAAGTCGTTTGAATTCCATCGATGCTCGTAGCACCCACATGGCATCCGCTCTGAGCACACGTTTCCACATTGGGCTTGAAATCATGGTTCGGATAATTATCGTTTGCCGTAATCGGGCGCATGTGGCAACTGACGCAAGCTTTGGTCAGTATTGTAACATGGGTGGAACTTGAATAGGTCTTTCCACTGAATTCGTATCCGCCTTTGCCCGAATACACATCGCCGCCGGGACCTTCATGCGGACCCCAGTGACGGGAGGTCAGACCCACGTTGGTCGCTTTGATGTAGTCGGTCACGTCTTTCCGTGATTTATGACAATAGAAGCAGATATTGCCCGTGCCATAATTCGGTAATTGCGTGCCGTCCGCGGTCAGGACCGCCGAGCTCTTTTCAAGATAGGCGCCTTGCGTTGTACTTACCCACCATGGGAAGTTGCCAGCCGTGTAGATGGCATCGTTGTGTTGGCTATTGGCATCGTCCTGGCGTTCATGGCACGTGAAGCAATGAATTTGAGCAAAATTGGCATCGCCATCGTAGCTGCCCTCTTTTACTGTGCCACTGAGATAGCTTAATTGACCAAGGGTCGCGTTCGTCGGATTGCCCCCAGATAAACTTCCATCCACGCGATTCTCAAGCCCATCTTTTGAGTGACAGTTTCCGCAAGAACCGCCGGTCCATGTTGCCTGCTCTTCGGCGTTCAGGATTTCGATAAAATGGGTTGAATTGCGATATTGTGTCCAGATACCCTGGGTATTGTGGCAGGGTCTCAAACAGACATAGGCATCCAAACCGTCCGAACCATTGGTACCATTGGTACCGTTTGTTCCGTCGACGCCGGCGGGGCCTCTTGGGCCTTCGCAAC
>JAGQNT010000133.1 GCA_020427965.1 Candidatus Saccharimonadota bacterium
ATGTTCGTCTTCCCTCAGGTGATCCCGCCAACAAGCCGAGGTGGTTTGGTTCAAATAAAACTACCGGGACCGTTTGTGTGAGTTGTAGTCGACGATGTGGATTCCCGTCTAATTCATAGATTCGTTTTGTTGTAGCATCACGCACAATCTTTAGTGTTCTCTGTGACTTGTCGCTCCTGGAATCGATACGTGCCCACGGCTTATTAAAAGCAATTGTTTCAATGTCTTTCACGCGATATGAAGGTCCCGCACTCACCATTAGTATCGCTTCGAGGAGATTGGTTTTGCCACTCCCGTTTGGGCCGACTACTATATTAACACCGGGACCGAATTCAAACGCCTCATCATTATATGAGCGGAATTGTTGAAGGCGAATATCCGTAATCATTACGGTTAATTATAGCTGTTAACTCTTGAGTGGCATGACGACATGCACATAGCGGCTCTTGTCGCCCGACCTTAGTATGGTTGGCTCAAGTTTTCCATTAAAACCGAAAGTGATCTCGTCATCCGTAAAAGCCTGTAAACCATCTAGTAAGTAACGAGAGTTGAGTGTAATATCACCACTGCCAATTATTTTAGCTGTTGCCTCGGACGTGTTTTCGCCAAGTTGAGAGGCTACTGAATGAATACTCAAGAGTTGTTTCTCGTCATTAAGGTGAAGTGTAATACTACCAGCACTCTCGCGAGCAAACAAGCTTGATACTTTGGTAATATTCACAAAGTCGGCTCGTTTTAACGTAGCACTCTGTTGAAACGTTTCTGGAATAAGTTTTCGATAATCTGGATAATTACCCTCGAGTAGTCGTGTCACCAACTCAACTTCGGCAACCTGGAATAGAACTTGCTGTTCGTCGTGGGTCACCGAAACTATCTCGTCTGTATCACCAAGTATCCTCAACAGATCGTGCATTGAGCTAGCGGGGATTAGTAAATTAACTTCCTCTCCCACCTTACCAATTGTTTTCTCGGCCAATCGGTAGCTGTCAGTTGCGGCAATTCGTAGCTGTCCTGCATCCGTTTTACACAACACACCTGTTAGAACTGGGCGAGACTCGTCAGCTGAGGCGGCAAACGTAACCTGCTGGAGTGCTTTTTTGAGCTCACCGGCCGCAATAGACCACTTTTTCCCGTCCTGGATGGCAGGCATAACAGGGAAGTCGTCGGCGAGTATTCCATTGACTACAGACTGGTATTGATCGCTACTAATGTGTAGTTTGGATTCCTTTAGTTCTAAACTAATCGTTCCAGAGGGAAGGCTATTGATGTAATCTTGCATTAGTCTGGCGGGTACCGTTATTGAGCCCTCACTACTAATTTTGGCGCCAATGAATTGAGTAATACCAATATCGAGATTAGTGGCACTAATACTCAGTCGGTTATTATCAGTTTTTATGAGCACATTAGAAAGAATAGGTAATTGATTACGAGAATTGGCTACACGGGCAACAGCACCAAGTGCTCGATTAAGATTTTCTTGTGTAACTTGTAGCTTCATTACTATTCTCCTTTTCTTTAATTAGTCGTGCTTATTATTGGTGTTGTGGATTGTGGGTAAAAACCAGAATGTACCACTGAAAAAAACCGGAAATTCCTGTGGGAAAGTTGAAGGAAAACTTGTGAGAAAAATCGTGGATAGTTGGTGATTATACACACAGGCCAGATGCTTTTAGGCTGCTGTGTTGTGTCTAAATTAGTATTCTTTACACTGTTAAACACCAGATCGAACACATTATTTCCACAAGTTTTACGCATAGAGGCGCCCCTTAATGTCGGCAATGGCTGTCCGGAGAGAAGGGTCTAGCTGGCTTTCTTTTTCGATTTTTTCAACTGAGTGGATAGCGGTCGTGTGGTCCTTGCGACCAAGTTCACGAGCTATCTTTGGAAAACTCAAGTGTAGTTCACTACGTAACATATACATCGCAACTTGTCGGGGCATAACAATATCTTTATCGCGTTTTGGCCCCAAAATATCTTCAACTGGAATTTGAAAGTGACGGGCGGTGCGCTCGATAATTTGTTTGGCACTCAAATGCTTCGGTCGTGCTTTATTGGAACCAAGTAGGGTGGTTGCAACTCCAAGATCTGGCTCGAGTCCGCGCATTTCGCAAAAGGCGAGTAATTGGTTGAGTGCACCCTCAAGTTCTCGAATATTCGTCTGAACTGAAGTCGCTAAGTAATCGACAACGTCATTTGGTAGTTCGGCGTCGTGTTCGTGAGCTTTGCTTTGGATGATTGCGCAGCGCGTTTCGAAGTCCGGGATTTGCATATCAATAGACATGCCCCATGCAAAGCGACTGCGCAAACGCTCTTCCAGGGTTGGGATTTCTTTAGGGGGTCGGTCGGAGCTTAGAATAATTTGCTTGTTGGCCTGGTGAAGGGCATTAAAGGTGTGGAAGAATTCTTCCTGCATTTTTTCTTTGCCCGCAATAAACTGTACATCGTCAACAATCAACACATCAGTAGTCCTGTAATGGGCAACAAAGTCGGCGGTCTTTTTGAAACGGATTGCATCAACAAACTCCTGAACGAATTGCTCAGTGGTAACATAGAGGACCTTCGCGCCCGGTTTTTTAGCTAAAAAGGCGTTACCCACAGCTTGCATTAAGTGGGTTTTGCCAATCCCGACACCACCATACAGAAACAAGGGGTTGTATTTTGTGCCAGGGCTCGCAGCAATTGACTGACAAGCAGCAAAGGCTAGTTCATTTCCGGAACCGACGACAAAATTATCAAAAGTATAGCGCTCGTTAATACCCTGACGATAGGCATGAGAGAAACTCTTTGCCGGTGTGTCTAACGGCGACGCAATAGGCTTGATGGTTTGGGCTGGGGTTTGTTCGGCGACCGCAGGTGGTGGCAGCGGCTCCTCCGCTTCTCGGGGAGTAGACGGGGTGTAGATTTTGTAGATTACCTCATTTGCGTCAATTCCGTTTTTCTGGAGAGTGGCGACGATTAAATCATTATACTTACACTCTAACTGTTGCTTGATAAAAACGTTAGGTACACCAACCACTACCGCCCCAGTGCGCGTACCATCATCCAAGAGATGGGTATTCTTAAACCAGGTCATAAAGTTACCACGGGAAACCGAAAGTTCGATCTCACCGAGCACGGCCTGCCAGATTGTCCGCTGTTTGGTCAAAATTTCCCCCATTTCGTACAGACTAATATACCGAACTTTGTGTGACTTTTCCACAGCTTATACGCTGGTGGTGAAGGGAAGTATAAAAACACGGCGACACAGAGGTCAAGTTATACACAGCTTACTTTCCCATCTGGAAAACTGTGGAAATAGTTTGTCGATAAGTGGAAAAACTGATAGTATTAGTGGGCTAATTATTGTTAATTTCACCTGAGTCAATTACACAACACGGTGCAAAACGAAAGTCTTTTTAGATGCCAAAGCGAACATATCAACCAAAGAAGCGTCACCGAGCCAGGGAACATGGCTTCTTCAAGCGTATGTCCAGTAAGGCTGGGCGCAATGTCCTCCGCGCTCGTCGTATCAAGGGTCGCGCCCGTCTTACTCACTAGAATATAAGGTACCCCCTCCCCATTACTATACTTTGTATAGTAATGGTTTTGTGTTGTCTTTCTCTTTTATGAACGGTTAGGTCTAATACTATACAAAGTATAGTATTAGTTAAGTTAACCAGTCCCGCTTACGCACCATCTATACGCGGTTTTACTAGGTAAAACCAGCTACACCCTGTCATGCGATAGAAGAGGGGGATACCCCCTCTTCGGGTGCCTCATGCTTCGCATGACGGCAGCCCTGTACTCCCCGAGCGAGATGAGGGGATCCCACTGACACGACGGGATCATCTATACTTGTATATATGTTATCTCGCAAAAACCGCTTCCACGGCTACAACAGCCTTAACCACACGTATCGTCTTGGTAAAACACTGCGCGGTCCCAACCTCACTTTGCGTTATGCGGCAAACCCAAAGCGCCCCACTTATCGTGTGGCAGTAGTGGTTAGTAAAAAAGTAGACAAATCCGCAGTGGCAAGAAACCGCATTCGTCGGCGTATTTACGAGGCGGTACGTCTGAATGCAGGGCTGGTTCCGGGTAGTTTTGATCTCATATTTACTGTCTATGGTGCGGATTTTGCAACCATGCCAGCCGACAAGTTACAAGAGATGGTGGTGAAGTTACTGTCGGCCCTCAAATAGCCCATCCGTGGTATAGTAGACCTAAGATTTCAAGAGATACTACATACGTATGTTCACGACATTTATCGCGCAACCCATATTTAACCTGCTAGTTTTTATCTACGCTATACTGCCTGGCCACAACTTTGGTGTGGCGATTGTTATCTTTACGATCATCGTTCGTTTGGCACTGTGGCCACTCGTGAAAAAGCAACTCCACCAGACGAAGTTGATGCGCAAAATGCAACCCGAACTCAAACGCATCAAAAAGGAAGCTAAGGGTGACCGACGCAAGGAATCCGAACTGACCATGGAGCTGTATCGCGAACGCGGTATTAACCCGTTTGGTTCCATTGGTATTCTCCTGCTCCAGCTGCCCATCCTCATTGCGCTCTACAGCGGTCTCAATCGTATTGTTCAGGATCCAAACCAACTCGTGACGTTTGCATACCCCTTCCTACAGAACTTATCGTGGATGCAGCACCTAGCATCAAATATTCATGCGTTCGATTCTACATTCTTAGGAATCGTTGAACTAACAAAACCCGCCTTGAGCCAAGCAGGCGTTTACTGGCCGGCCATGACGATTGTGCTTGCGAGTGTTGTTGTGCAGTACTATCAAGGTAAACAATTATTACCCCAGGATAAAGATGCACGAAAGCTCCGTGTCATCCTAAAAGAAGCCGGCGAAGGTAAACAAGCAGACCAATCGGAAATTAACGCTGCTATTGGTCGCAGTACGCGCTATCTGTTGCCCGCTATGATTTTTCTCTTTACGGTTCACCTGGCCTCGGCCCTCAGTTTGTACTGGCTGGTTGGTGGCATTGTTGCATTTATCCAACAGTCAATTGTGCTCCGTGAAGATGAAGAAGAGTTAGAGGCGTTGGCCGCCGAACCAAGCAAAGACACATCGAAAATACCCGAGGCTGAAATAGTTTCGGAATCTCCTAAAAAGAAAAAGACCAAAACCACCTCCAAAAAAGCTAAGCGCAAAAGGAGGAAGTAATGGAAGAATCCATACAGTTCGCGAAAAAGTACCTGGAGGACATGCTGTCCTTTTTTGGTCTTAACACGGATGTCTATGCCACGCATGACGGCGACGTTATTCAGCTAAACGTTCCATCAACCGCTATGAACGGTTTTTTGATCGGTAGTCACGGCGACACCATGCGCTCATTACAGTTTCTGACGAGTTCGGCGCTGAAAAACAACGAATTTGAGCATTGGCGGGTCAATGTCGACATTGCTGGTTACAAACAACAGCGCGCTGAGCGGTTGGCCGACAAAGCCAAGGCCTGGGTAGAGAAGGTCAAATCAAGCGGCGAACCCATGAATTTACAACCAATGAATGCCGCTGATCGCCGTGTCATTCATCAGCTAGCTGATGAATTTGGATTGACCACCGAATCAGTTGGCGAGGGCCGCGACCGGCACGTAATTCTAAAGCCGGTAACCGACAGCCAGGAATCCTAAGAAGCCTCTTCCTCTTTCAGTACATCCTTGTAGACTGTTAGTGTCTGCTCTGCCATGCGTTTCCAGGAATAGAGTTTCACCTGTTGCTCACCTCTTTTTATAAGTTTGGCGCGAAGTTTTTTGTCCGTGAGGATATCGTTGACTGCCCTAACTATGTCCTCGACGTTTTCAGGATTGAAATAATGTGCCGCTTCGCCTAACACCTCAGGTAGGCACGTGGCATCACTGGAAGCTACGGGTGCACCGCTAGCCATTGCTTCGAGTCCGGGCAGGCCAAAACCTTCGCTGAGTGAAGGGAAAACGTAGGCGGCACAGTTTTCGTACAGCCACCGCAATTGGCTATCTGGGATGAAATCCGTAAACACAACCCCTTCTACACCTTGTTTGTTGACTTCACGCTCTATGCGTCGGTAGTTTGAGTCTTTTTTACCAGCCAATACTAATTTCAGTTTCTTGTGTTTTTTTTGCAGTAACACGAAGGCTTCGATCAATCGAGGCAGGTTTTTGTGAGGTGTTGGTCGTCCGACATACATTAAAAATTGCGTACCTTCTAGCTCTGAAATTGGCTCAGCTGTCGCCTCAACCTGGTCGCCCGCTTCAAGCGTTACCGTGATCTTTCGGCTATTAATCCGCGCGTATTTTGCCACGTCGTCTTTCACGAACTCACTGGGTGTTAGAATGGCACGTGATTTTTTGGCCACAAATATATTTACCCAATGGTACACCCATTGCTTAAAACGGAAGACATAACGATTTTTACTGGGGTTGGTAAACCGAAGTGTCGTCAGATCCTGCATAGTTGTAACGACTGCCCGTTGGTATAGAATTGGCTGCTGAACCATCGGGAAATGCACCAAATCGGGCTGCAAGCGGTATAGTTGCCAGGCCAGACCTAGCTGTTCTGCAAACGTAAACTCTTTGTAGCGACACGCAACTTTCGAAAACCGTTTATTAGTTGGCTCCCAACCCTCCATGTCTTTTGGTTTCAACAGTATTACGTAGCGGTGATTCGGGTCTTTATCAACCTCCTGTAGGTAGTGGAGTAGTCGCTCTACGTAGCGCCCGGTACTGGTACGTAACTCTCGCGCGTCAATGACGATTTTTTTCATAAGTCTTTTAGGTCAAATCCTTAGCCCCAGTATATAATAGTTCCAAGATATGGCCTCTTTCAGAAAGATCAAACAGCGTTACCGCTATTCGGTTATTTTGCTCCGAGAGCTGGTAAGGACAGATTTTAAATTGCGCTATCAGGGATCAGTGCTGGGATATCTATGGTCCCTACTGCGACCACTCTTCTTGTTTGTCATCATGTACCTGGTATTTGTCTACTTTTTGCGCATTGGTCGCGGCGTGCCGCACTGGCCTGTCGCGCTACTACTAGGCATAGTGATGTGGAGTTTTTTTACGGAGATCACCAACCAGGGCCTCAAGGCTATCGTGAGTAAGAGTAGTCTTATTCGGCAACTCAACTTTCCGAAATACGTGATCTTGTTGGCTGTCAGTTTCTCGGCACTCATCAATCTGTGCATCAACCTAGTCGTGGTGGCTGTGTTTATGTACTTTAACCAGGTGCCGCTATCGTGGACGATTCTCTTGACGCCCGTCTTTATCCTGGAATTGTATTTGGTTGCCCTTGGTGTGGCGTTCATCCTCAGCACCTGGTATGTGAAGTTTAGAGACATCAACTTTGTGTGGGAGATTGTCGTACAAGCAATGTTTTATGGGTCTGCCATTATGTTCCCTGTATCAAAAGTACTCGAACTACAGCATGGTGAAACGTTATCGAAGATAATGCTCATGAATCCGGTCGCACAGTCGATCCAAGATGCTCGTTATATGGCGGTGTCTCATGATCTGCCAACACTATATTCAATCAGTGGCAGCCTTAGGCTGGCACTGGTCCCTGTTTTGTTAGCGTTTATCATTCTGGGCATTGGCGCATACGTTTTCCGTAAAAACTCACCTTACTTTGCGGAGAACGTGTAATGAGTGAAAAGACCGTTATAAAAATTGATAGCGTCGTTAAAGATTTCCATTTGCCGCATCACAGCAGTGACTCAATCAAAACAACCGTCATCCAAGCCTTCAAAAAGAAAGACAAGGCTGTCGACATCCACCATGCACTAAAGGGTGTTTCGTTTGAAATTAAAGAGGGTGAGTTTTTCGGTATTCTGGGACGAAACGGAAGTGGCAAAAGCACCCTACTAAAGATACTGGCCAAAATCTATACCCCGACCTCGGGTAGCGCAACTTATAAAGGCAAGCTCATACCGTTTATTGAACTAGGCGTTGGTTTTAAGCCAGATCTGACAGGCCGCGAGAACGTCTATCTAAACGGGGCCCTACTAGGCTTTTCCCGTAAAGAAATTGACGAACGGTATGACGAGATAGTTGCATTCTCGGAGCTAGAAGAGTTTATGGATCAGAAGCTGAAAAATTACTCTAGCGGTATGAAGGTTCGTCTAGCGTTTTCAGTAGCAACTCACGCACAGGCAGACATCCTATTACTAGACGAGGTTCTAGCCGTGGGTGACGCTTCATTTCAGCGCAAATGCTACGACTATTTTAAATCGCTAAAAGATCAAAAGAAGACAGTGGTGTTTGTAACGCACAGCATGGGACTCGCCAGGCAGTACTGTGATCGTGCAATCTTAATCGAGGAAGGTGAGATTACCCACCAGGGTGACGTCGAAGAAGTCGCCGAAGCCTACACCAATATATTTAATAATCGCTCGAATAACAGTGTGTCGACAGAGGATGGGCTAACTACTGACGGATCGGCAGAATTTTCAGTGAATGACGCTAGTATATCTAGAGAATTTATTAACCTCGAATTGACCCTCAGGGCCAACGAGGATATAACTGACGCATTTATTGGAGTTCGATTCACAAGAGACAAGAAGCAAAATTTTGCTGGATTTGACACATTTAGAACAACTGGCAAATACTTCAACCTGGGAAAGGGCGAGCAACGCGTATTTAAGTTTAGGCTCAAGAACAGAATTGGGTTAAAAAACTTTAGCGTTGGACTAAGTTTGCGGTCTGATAAAGGCGAGGTTATCCGTATCAACTGGAGAGACGCATATAGTTTTATTAATCCGGCGCCTGAAACTCGTTTCCCTGTGATGTTAGAGCCAGAAAACATGAGCAAAAGTAAACCATAACTAAAGGAGGATCATGCTACACACAAAGTCGAGTCTAAGAAAAGTATACGGCGATTTGAAAGGGATGATGCGCTTCGAAGAGTTCCACGAATTGTATAAACACGCCAAAAAAGTGAAAAAAGGTATCATCGTCGAAGTTGGTTCCTATCGAGGCATGTCGACTGTCGCACTATCCTTGGGTGCTCGGAAAAATGTAAAGGTTTTTGCTGTCGATCCACACGAAACATTTACAGGTGTTCTGGGTGGAAAGTTTGGCGAAGAAGATCGAGCAGAGTTTTATAAGACTATGCTCAAAACAGGCGCCTATAAGAATGTGCGTCTCATTAATCTCACTAGCGAGGTCATCACACCAAACTGGCAAGAGAAGGTTGGTATGATTTTCATCGATGGGGACCATAGCTATAAAGGCGTAAAGAGGGACTTTGATTGTTGGGAACCAAACTTGTTGCCAGAATGTATAGTCGCATTTGATGACACGGATCGAAAGGGCTTGGGACCAGAAAAACTCACGAAAGAGCTTGTTAATCGGAAGGTACTGAAAACAGAGGGAGATACCGGAAAGGTTTCATTCTTCCGTTTGGCAAATCGATCACCAAAGAAGTGACTATTTGGATAGTTTGGGCTAGGGATTAAATATTCACCCAAAAAACACCACTACAACCATGAAAACAGAATCAGACTCCAAACAACTCCAGAACCTGCTGGTAGATATCAGTGCGAGAAAAGTCAGGGATAGCAAAGCGCTTTCAGCACGCCTAAATGATATAACCAACGTCACCATCCTATCGTCGAGTCAGTTGGACGCTACACAGAAGATTTTCTTTCTGAAGTCGAAGCATGGCTCGGAATGGACACCTGACGTGAAGGCAAGAGATGGAACAGTCTCTTATGCTGGTAAAAATATTTTGTCTCTAAAAAAACAGTTTGCTTTCATTGATTTCATTACAAAAACAGGAAACAACAGCTGGAGGTTGGAGGGTTATATATCTGCAGGAACCTCGTTAGATGAGTTGCGTATACTTATTGACGTCAATGGCAAACAGTTCAGGGCACAACGTGTTGAGCAATTTCATCGCCAGAGAAAAATGGGGGACATTTTAGTGGATACGGGTGGGGGGTTTAGTGTAGATATGTCAATTCAGCCCGGTATGAAGAATACGATCCGGGTCATATTGGCGTATACAGAGATGTCATTCGAGATTCCGATTAAAACGGGTGAATTTACACGCCTAGCACCACTGACAGGAGCGTATCGTCAAAGTGGGAGGTGGCTGGTCGTAAAGTGGCCGAAGAGTCTCGCCTTCAAACCTTACGGTCGTCGTAGAAAAGTCATGTACGAGTTTAGATTCTTGACCAGGCTATTATTTAACTGGCAAATACGCCACGCAGTCGGTAGGTTAGTTGTTCTAAAATCGGAGGGGAAGCTCAGGCTGAACTCACCCGTAGGTCTACTAAGCCAGATACTCAGGTCTTTTGCTGTTGTTGCAGAAGCTATTATCACAATTCCTCGTGCTTACGTATTGCGCACTGCATACCATTTTTCGCGCAAACCAGCTCGACCAATTTGGTTAGTGAGTGACAGGCCTGTCGCTGCGGGCGACAACGGCGAGGCGTTGTTTCGGTATATTCAGCGACTAGAATCATGTCCGGCAGAGGTCTATTTTGTTATTTCTAAAAAAACCGCCGCCTATAAACAACTTCGTAAGATTGGGAATGTACTAGACCCTACAAGCCTAAAGTACAAGTTGTTATTCTTGCAGGCTGATAAGATTATTTCATCCCAGGCAGACATCCCTGTATTCAATCCCTTCGTTCGCCAACTAAATCACTTCGTTGACCTGTATAAGTTTGATTTTGTCTTCTTGCAGCACGGTGTCATTAGGCACGACCTTTCGAAGTGGCTCAATCGCTACAATCGTAACATCAAGCTCTTTATCACAACTGGCAAAAAAGAGTATCAATCGATACTCGATAATCCATATTATTACGAGAAAGAAAACGTGTTATTGAGCGGACAGCCGCGCTATGATTTGCTAGAGAACAAGCCTAATCGCAAGCTCATCCTGTCACCAACCTATCGTGGTAACCTTTTGCGCTTCGGCTCAGACAATCAGGGCCAAAGAAAATACGACCCATTGTTTAAAAAATCAGAGTACCGAAACTTCTATAACAATTTCATGAACGACCCTAGGATCACAGAGGCTCTGGAGCGAGAGGGTATGGTTGGCGAGTATTACCTACACCCGGTATTTGCCGCACAACGACCAGATTTTGATGAGAATGATCACTTCAAGATTATGTCCTTTCCGTATGACTATAAAAAAGCCTTCAAAGAAGGTGAATTACTCGTCAGCGATCATTCGAGTGTTGTGTTCGATTTTGTATACCTCAAGAAACCAACTGTCTATGCGCACTTTGATGTCGATACATTTTTTAATGGGCACAGTTACGACAAATCAGATTTCTTTTCAGACGAAAAAGATGGCTTCGGTACGGTATACTATGATTACGATTCGCTAGTAAATGGAGTGGTGGACATGCTATCGTCGGGACGAAAGATGTCGCCCAAATACCAAAAGCGAGTCGACGAATTTTTCTACAAAGTTGATAGGCGAAATTCCGAGCGAGTTTATGAAGCTATAGTTCGTCTAGGTATCCACGAGCCGTAAATGCCAAAAGTAGCAGTTATCACCCGAACCAAAGACAGGCCTGATTTTCTTAAACGGGCTATTCGTTCTGTGGCGGCACAAACATACAGTGACTATGTTCACGTTATCATCAATGATGGCGGCGACAATACTAAGGTTCAGCAAATTGTTGACAGTGTTGATGAGAAAGTTGCTGCCAATATCAAACTATTTCATCGCGAAAAACCGAGTAATGGACCCGATACGATATTCAACGAATCAATCGATCGAGTACCTGCAGAGTTTTTTGCGTTGCACGACGATGACGACACATGGCACGAAGGCTTCCTGGAAACGACCGTCAGTCATATGGAAAAGCACACCCAGCACGGAGCCGTGGTCGTAAGAGCAGATAAAATCATTGAAAAACGTCTCGATGGTGATATCCGCCAAGTAAAACAGACCGGCTGGATGCCAGAAATGAAAGTAATCAGTTTTTATCGTCAATGTATTGACAATCAGTTAACGCCTATCGCCACACTGTTCCGTAATTCGGCATATGTAAAAGTTGGTAAGTTTGACGACTCCCTGCCAGTGGTAGGCGACTGGGAGTTTGGCATTCGTTTGTTATCGAAATATGACGTTGGTTTTATCAATCCTGGTTACGCGCTTGCGTTTTATCACCACCGAGATGCCGCTGACAATAGTTTTGCCGTGCACGATCACCGGGAATACATCACATTAGTCCTCAATAAATACCTAAGGCATGATATAGAACATGGTCAGCTTGGTCTGGGCTACATTATGAATTCCTTGCGCTACGACCAGGATATGAGAAGTGCGACATTACGTAGACTGGTACCAAAGCCAGTAACCAAACTTATGCGCAGGAAAACA
Source organism: Candidatus Saccharimonadota bacterium (assembly GCA_020427965.1). Classification (GTDB taxonomy): domain Bacteria; phylum Patescibacteriota; class Saccharimonadia; order Saccharimonadales; family UBA4665; genus JAGQNT01. The sequence continues at coordinate 12,322 of JAGQNT010000133.1, forward strand.
CGCTAGTATGCCTTCAAAACAGTCAAAACAAGCTTCTCATGATCCGACGAGTCCACTAGTAGTGGAGTTTAACGCTGGCGTACTACATTTGGAGTACAAGACGCCTAGGCAGTATGCCACGGATGTTCTGGATGTTGACACCACTCGAGCACCGGATAATCGTGTTCAAAACACAGGCCTGGAAGTTAGAAGTTATCGTTTGAAGGATAAGGTCCACTTGGTGCAAACGTTGTCCGAAGTAGAGACTTTAGTAGTATTCAGTGAAGGTAACCTTGTGAAATACTATCGTCACACCGATGTCCGCACTCATCCACTCACCAGGTTGTTAGTGGCAAAGTCTAAGACTTACTTTCATTTAACAAAGCGTGGCCTCCGTCTAGTTTACGCATGCTTTATAGAGAACAAGTACAATCTTCCCATCAAACAAACCTATCTGGTGATAGGAGATGAATACAGCAAGCGGAAAGATTTTCCAATCTATCCAGACTTCCCTCCGAAAGTTGAACTATTGCAGAAAGCAATCTTTACCGACTTCATCCCATTAATGCCGTTGCTTCAGGGTGAACCAGCAATTAATGCGAAGATTGGTGTTTCCATAGATCTTGATGGCACGACACTCGCGAAACTCCATCTCGTAAAAGGTTCTCGACGACTCGAATCGAAAGGTAAAAGATGGTTTTATGCGCCGATTGGCAGAACGCATCGAAACGGCTATTCAATTTTCGTCCGGCGCAACAACCAGGCCGGGCTGAACTTGGTGAGGCGGCCCCTGAGTGATACAGAGAAGATGTTTCGTTTTCGATTTTACGAATCTCTACCAGTCTCATTTCTTTTATTCCACACTGCACACGTCGTACGTCGGTTATCAGACAGAACGGTAAATGTCTACTACGAAAAGGAGGCTAACCAAATCGAAGAGGGTACTATCAACCTTTTTCGCAAGGCCCGTGATCATAGTAAGTCAAAAAACTTTTTTATCCTCAACTCGTGGGCAAAAGATTTTCCGTCGCTACGGAAAGAGCAGGGAATCTTGCCAAACTTTAGCCTTAAGAGTTACTGGTATTTGTATCGTGCCAACAATCTGATTGCGACCGAAACGGCAAATCACGTCAATGTCGTGCGCTCCGATAACAAGTACATGAAGTGCGCGTCTTATTCGCAGCGCTTTATTTTCCTACAACACGGCGTTACCTACATGAAGGCACACGAGAAAAACACTTCATTCACGAGAAATAGAGAATTTGAGCCAAATCTTATGATCGTAAACAGTCTGAAAGAACGTGATGTAGTTTCGAGCATGCTAGAGCTGGAGGAAGAACGCCTACTCAATACTGGGATGCTCATTTTTGATGGGATTGAGTATGGTCACATTACGCAAAAATCACCGGACATCGTTACGATTATGTTGACGTGGAAAGCCTACGAGGAACACATAAAAGATGCCACCACAACAAGCTACTACAAAACGGTCACCGCCCTATATGACACCATAAGTAAGCTCATCGACAAAAAGAACATTCGTATCGTGATCCATCCAAAAGTCAAAGAACTGATGGCACAAACCGACATGGCTGATGCAATGTGGCAAGGAACAATTGCCGAAGTGTTAGCAGAGACCAAACTTCTCATAACGGATTATTCGTCAGTTTGCTACAACGTGTTCTACCAAGGAGGAGCAGTTATATACTACCAACCAGACCTGGAGCAATACGAGCAAGCAAACGGCAAACTTCTACCCCGTGACGATGAGTATACGGGGCACCGTATCTTTACCGAAAAGGAAGTCAAAAAACTCGTACAGCAAAACATCACTGACGGAAAAATCGGCATGTCTGGTCTAAGGACCAAGCAGCACATTGCAAACTACTTGTCCATCAACGAGCACCACGACGGAAAGAATTGCGAGAGGATATTTGATAAGCTCATGGAGCTTGGAATTATTTAAGCTTACTATCCTTATTGTCAATATGGGCAATAAAGAAACGATTCCTCAAACCTTCTTCAGTCAAATGCTCTTTGATGTAAGCAAGTTTCTCGCTGCTTGTCGATAAACTACGTAGCGTCTTGTCGATATTGTCCATACTAAGAGTGGTTTTATCTGCGTTATATATCCAATCGTCCCTGTCGCACTTTTCAATTTCTTCGAGTTGCTTGCCGCTAAAGCGATTGATGTTTGGCTTGTCGAAAAATACGCCATGCTTGAGTACGCGGGCTGGAGTTCCTGCGCAAGAACAGTTTGACCCAATGGTCTTTCCGGTTACTATTGAGCCCGCCCCTATAATACAACCCGATCCAATTCGGGAGCCTTTTAGTACGGTTACATCCTGACCTATCCAGACATGGTCGCCGATGAATACGCTTCCAGCCGGATTAATACGTCGCTTAGTTACGCTGTCATAAGCGGCGTGACCATCCGATGTCCGGATCCATAAATTAAGGCTAAACAGGCAATCGTCACCAATAACCACATTTGACCCCTCAGACGCAGCAATGTAAGCCATACTATCACTACCTAAGTGAAAATTTACATCCTTGCCAATGAATACTGTAGTATCGGCTTGTGCGTAAATCTTGTAGCGGTGTTTTCTGTATGTAATGTAATGTTTGGAAATATAAACCACAGCATTACTGCCCTCGAATGTGATGCTGGAATGACTCAGAATAGTGTCGGGAGCTTCGAAGAACAATATATTATTAGTGCCCTTAAATGTAATTTTCGTTTTATCAAGCTTAGGGGGATTGATAACCCGGTTACCGTTTCCATAGTCGGATCTACCTGGCTCTACTTGTGCTGTGCGGCTCCGTCTTGTAGCCACCATTAACTTACGTTTAATTTTTCTTGCCAGGCGCATAGTCGGCACATTCACCACTTTTTTCATATGTCACCCCTATTTTATCATCGTCTAGGACAATAGTAATTCTCAATATTACACATGGTATGATGGAGGGCATATGGCAAGAGTTAAATTGAGTGAGTTTCGGGCCAAGTCTTTGTTGGTTAAAAACTACGATGGCATTTCGATTGTTACACCTAGTGATGTTACCACTCTGAAAAAAAATGAAAAATATATCATTAAGGTTGACCAAGGCGTCAAGAAGAGAGGTAAGCAAGGTCTGGTGAGGTTAGACGTTGACCGCGAATCCGCCACCACCGCGATTAATGAACTTTCCAAGCGAGGCTACGCTCGATTTCTCGCCGAGCCAATGGTTCCACACGACAACAGTGAAGAACGCTATCTGAGCCTTGAGCGAGTACGTGATGGTTGGCAGTTCCTGTACTCATCGCGCGGAGGAGTTGATATAGAATCACACCCCGATGCGGTCAAAAAATATTCCGGGCTCAGCGATGTGCCGTTACCCCATGCGTTCCTGGAGCATTTAGTGAGCGTTATGGACGAAGAAGGTTTTAGTTTTCTGGAAATAAACCCGTTAGTCGTGAAAGGTCAACAGTGCCTATTGCTGGATGCGGCGGTGTTGGCTGATAGTGCGTATATGTCTAGCGCACAATGGGGCGAGGACGATATAGCCGACAATAAACAGAAAACCGAAGCCGAACAAATAGTCGAAGAGCTCAACGATGGTTCTCCAGCATCTTTCTCGTTCAGAGTACTAAACCCAGAAGGTTCCATTTGGTTGCTATTGAGCGGTGGTGGCGCAAGCATTACTATCGCGGACGAGGCTGCCAATCGTGGGAAGGCAGAACTAGTCGGTAACTATGGCGAGTATAGCGGTGGCCCTACGGCCGAAGAAACACAACTGTACACCGAGGCAGCGATTAAGCAGATGTTACACTCCGGTGCCAAGAAAAAAGCACTTGTGATAGCTGGTGGTGTTGCGAACTTTACCGATGTCAAAAAGACCTTTTCAGGTGTCATCGCTGCCCTTCAAAAAAATGTGAAGGCATTACAAAATTCCAAAATAAAGGTTTTTGTGAGGCGAGGGGGCCCCAACGAAAAGGAAGGGCTTGCAATGATGGAGCAGTTTCTGCAGCAGCATGACCTGTTTGGTAGCGTTCATGGATCAGACGCAGTTTTAACGACAGTCGTCGACGAAGCATTGGAGTACGTCGATGTATAAAATCAATAATATTCGCAAATCACCAGGTTCAATTTTGGCCGTCGGCTCATACAGACCCGCGTACCAATCGATACTTGATTTTGATGCTCTCAGCGGCAAGCCAGCACCCTCAATCGTGGCCATCGTTGGCTCCAGCAAAAGGTTTGAAAAATATTTTTGGCGCTCAAAAGAGGTGCTAATCCCTTGCTATAAAACCATCGCTGACGCGCAGAAGGTGATACCAAATGTCGAATGGCTACTGAATATCACTAGCGCTCGTCGTGCCTACCAAACCACAGTTGATTTCTTCGACAGCTACCCCCAGGCGTTGGGTGCCCACATCTTTGCCGAAGATGTGCCTGAGATCCAGGCTATAAAACTCTATGATGAGTATGTACGTCGAGGCAAAACAATAGTTGGACCTGCAGGTGTTGGATTGATTGTCCCTGGCTCTCTCAAGCTAGGTGTTGTTGGTGGGGTTGATTGGCGACAGGTTGCTCAAAACCATCTCGAACAGCCCGGAGCAACAGCCGTCATGTCTGCCAGTGGTGGTATGATCAATGAACTCATCACCATGGTTGCGGCTGAAGATCATCTGTTGAGTTTTGCACTGTGTTTTGGCGGTGACCGATTTCCAGCCACGACACCTGGTGACGCTTTTTTAGCTGCAGAGGCGGATCCAAACACCAAACAAATTGTGTACTATGGTGAGCTCGGAGGCGTTGATGAATACGACATCATAACCCTAATAGAGCAGAAAAAAATTACTAAACCGATCGTGGCGTACATAGCCGGGGCAATAGGAGAAAGTTTTGAGACACCAGTTCAATTCGGTCACGCCAAAGCACTAGCTAGCTCACATGACGAAACGGCCAGTGCCAAGCGCAAAGCACTTCGTGGTGCGGGAGTAAAAGTTGCCGAGTCAATCGGTGAATTAGCTGATCTGATCAAAAAACTGCCAAAAGATGAAGTTGCAGAAACCACTTTGGATCTGACAGGACGCAGTGAAAGCCTGTTCACATCCACTATCAGTGCCGAAAGTTCGGATGGTTACCACTTTGTCGGCAAGTCGCTACAAGACTGGTCTGCTGAGGGTGATATTGCCCTACAAGTTACCACTGCGCTGCTTGGACGCTTACCTAAGTCGGCAGTGACTGTCGAGTTGGTTAAGAATATTTTCCTACTTTCAGTCGACCACGGGCCACAGGTGTCCGGTGCACTCAACACCATCGTGACCGCACGAGCAGGCAAGGGTATAGTTGACTCGATTGCGGCCGGCCTGCTCACTGTTGGGCCACGCTTTGGTGGGGCAGTATCGGGCGCAGCTAGGGAATGGTTTGATGCGGTACAATCGGATATTGAACCAGCCGATCTCGTCGAACGACGTGCCAGAGCGAAAGAATATATTAGCGGCATTGGTCACAAAAAATACAGACTCGATATACCTGACCCTCGCACAGTTATCCTAGCCCAGGCAACCAAGCACCTAGACAAACACCCGTACTTCGATTTTGCAAAATCAGTCGAAGCAATTACAACCCAGAAAAAAGGCAATTTGATACTCAATGTCGACGGGCATATTGCAGCGCTCATGCTGGATGTACTCAGTGAAAAAGAGGGCTACGCCCCAGAAGAATTGAACCAGCTTATCGATGCTGATTTCTTTAATGCGTTGTTTGTACTACCCAGAATGATAGGCTTTACAGCACACTATCTTGACCAGAAGCGGAACGATGAGGGGTTATTCCGACTACCCGACGCCGACGTATTCCTGCGGGATGAGAAGTAGCCCAACAGTCAAATGGCGATGGCGATCCACGTCTCGTCCTGGCGAAACACGACTTTATAGTATTATTAATCATACATGAGGGTAACATGAACGGCATTACTGTCTTAAACGGTGAAATTGGTTATAAAGATATTCCAAAAACCGCCTGCACTGCTATAAAGGAAGAGTTGTATCGAATCCACTTCGACAAGCCTTTCGAAGATGACGGCGATATTGAAGATCCAAATAATAAATACGCCATACACACCCATCTCCGGGACGAGACGAGCATGCTCGGCAGCATTGATGACTGCAAATTCAAGTTTATCGTAGTCAGGGACCCGGTCAAACGATTCCTATCTGCCTACAGCAACAGAGTAGTCGATCATGAAGAATTAGCGGAAGGTTATCTAAACCAAAGACCCAAAGATAAACACCTCATGCGGTATCTGCCGACGCTCAGCCCCACTCTGAATGAGTTCATTGATGACTTGCTTGTCTACACCAAAGTAGGTGTGATTGACCATCATGTTAGCCCGCTCACCGTGAAACTGAGTGGTAAAAAGCTAAACTATTTCGATAAAGTCTACAAAATGGAAGATCTGTCAAAACTCGAAAAAGATCTCTCCAAAAAACTCAAAACGTCCTTCCAGCTGCAACGACGCCACGAAGGCAGGAAGAAGAGTAGCTTGCAACACCTCAACTATTCTCGACTCAAATTCTTGATCAACTACTACAAAGAAGATTACAAACTATTGGATGGTCTCTATAGCCCCGAGGATCTTTGGCAGGAATGGCTAGCGGTATCTGGGTTAAAAAATCGTTTAGAATTTAAGTTCCGCAAAGCCTTACACAAGCTACGAACCTTCAAGCCACATCAACTGCTCGCAAGGGCTAATTAGGTTCCCCAGGCGCCAGTACCCTTCAGATAGTTGATAGTGCCACCTTGGTAGGTCTGTGTTTGCTTGCCGCTACCATCGGTCTGTATGCTGTTGGTCGGGTAGCCATAAGAGCCGGAAACCAAGCCATGGGATTTCCAATAACTACGAATGCTACCCATTGATTCCCAGTATCCAGTAGCTGCTTTTCCAACAATGTAGCCATGTTGATATGACTGCCATTGGCCAATACCATCTGAGGTTGCCTTGATCGGACCGGTTGGGTAGCCAAGCTTACTGTCGACGAGTCCTAGCGAACTCCAGTAGGTGCGAATACTCCCCATCGACTCCCAGGCGCCAGTCGTATGTCCCCATACAATGTAGCCATTTTCATACGACTGCCAGCGCCCCTTGCCGTCCGAAGTGTCCTTAATGGAACCCGTAGGGTATCCCATCTTGCCAGCGACGAGTCCCAGAGCCTCCCAGTAGCTGCGAATACTCCCCATCGACTCCCAGTACCCAGTCGTAGCATTGCCAATAATGTAGCCATTTTGGTACTGCTGCCAGCGCCCAATACTGTCGGAGGTGTTATTCACTGGACCGATAGGGTATCCCATCTTGCCACCGACGAGTCCCAGAGCCTCCCAGTAGCTGCGAATACCGCCCATTGATTCCCATGCTCCAGTAGAGGGTCCCCATACAATGTAGCCGTTTTGATATGGCTGCCAGCGTCCGATTCCATCAGCTGTGTCGTGGATAGGGCCAGAGGGATATCCAAGAGTCCCTGCTACTAATCCCAAGGCCGACCACCTATCTCGGATACTGCCCATTGATTCCCAGTATCCAGTCGATGGGCTGCCAATAATGTAGCCATTTTCATACTCTTGCCACTGGCCGTTCGTGTCGGCAGTAACTTTGATAGGCCCGACCGGGAGTCCCAACTTACTGTCAGAGTAACCGATACTAGCCCAGTAGCTACGTATAGAGCCCATTGACTCCCATGCTCCGGTGCTAGGACTCCAAAGAATGTAACCGTTTTGGTACGACTTCCAGTAGACATCACCATTTTTGTTGACGCTATCGTCTACGACTGCGCCAAGGATACCTCCTGCACTTCCGAGGTCACTGTAACGGTCGTCAATTGCGATAATTGCATCACCTCCCTGGGACGAGGACAGTGATCCGAACCAATCTAGAAATATAGTGTCAAAATGCTGGTTGCCTGAAAAGTGTGGGGTATATCGATAGAGTGCCGCCGTGGCGCCATTGTCCATGTGTACGGCTGTGCTGTCGATGGTGGCGTAGCCGTCATAATTTGTACAAGACGATTGGTACTTAGAACGTTTAAAACATCCCTCGGTCATGTAGCCACTGTAGGTTGCGTTGAGGTCGTCTGAATTGTCCCAGTTACCCTTGATAATTGCGAAATCGATCTTACCTTCAGAGCGCATACGGCTATACTTCAGCATCCAGGCAGCACGGATAATTTGTTGTGTAAAACCAGCCTTCTTTTTGTCATTAACGCAGATACTCGATACCGAAGTATAAGTCGTGCCATTACGTGAATACAGGCTAATACCGCTGTAGCTGTAGGAACCACCGCTGTCGGGGCAACCGTAACCCATTGCCTTTGAGATGGTACGCGTGCTACAACCACCGCCACCGGTCACGAGGCTTTGCTCTTTCTGTAGCGTAGTAAGTAGTACGCGCGGATTAATTTCGTAGGCCTTAGCCGCGTTGTAGATCACCGTACCGGCTGTGGCCATACTGCCGTATAAGTAGCCGTCAGTAGGGTTATAGCCGACCGGGTTGACTGCCTTGAAGCCGCTATTTGGACTGATACAGCTACCCGAAAAAGAGTTCAAAAAGCTATTTATCTGTGTCGGTGTCATGGTGGTGTAGTCATCAAACACTCGGTTATAAATCAAATTATTCTTGTTGAATGAAGCTGCACTGACTTTGGGAGTTGTTGCCGTGATTGACGCTCCAACAACGAACAACAGCAGGAGGCTTGCAGGGAGTATTTTGGCAAACCTTATCATTGTACCTCCAGAACCAGGGCGTCCGTGGCCGTAGATTGTTGACTGCCAAGCGTCGCTACGGCGCGTACTTTCCAATCGCCTTGGGTTAGCCCGATGTCGCTCGTCTGCCAAGACCAATAGGCGGCGCCACCGTTGTCAACGATTCTACTTGGCAGTTTCTTGGTAACACCGCCCTTAGTGAAGGTAATTTGGCATGTTGCCCCTGGGGTTGAGTTACAAGTAGAGGCAATGTTACTTGAGTTAGTTACATGGTGAGAACTGACAAAGTTGCCGGTCGGCTTTATGAGCGTAGCGCTTGAGCCGGTGGATGTCTTTGTTCCTTCCGATGTTTCACTTGTGCCCGGGCTGTCCGTGGCGCCTTTGGTGTACTCACTTGCAGTATAGGTTTGAGGCTTATCGTGCAACCAATAGGTCGTGTCAGTTGCCTCAAGTGTTGCAACCACCCCGCCAATTGCCAGTAGGGAGACGACGATCCAGCTTAATTTAGGGTGAGATTTGAATAAGTTTGTCATGATATTTATTTTAGATGATTCTTCTTAAGTTTAATACCAAATTGACAAGTCTGCAACCTCTGTAGTGTTGCAATATTTTCATTTTCTCAGCATTGGCAAATGGTCTAGGTTGAGCCGCTATCAAACTTCACGAATAAGTATGCCGGACAAAGCCTCCCAAAGGCGATTCTTTCGGGGTGGCCGACGGGTGGCATTGGTTTTGGCGGATCGGGAATTACTTTCGGTATTTTTTCGCACTCAATACGCATGGCTGTCCTTGAAAGCATTGAGAGATACTCAGCCCGTCCTGCCAATACATCGCCGATTGCCGGTAAGTCACCTTCCGTGAGAGTAATATCGAACAGTTTGTCAAAATTGTCGCCAAGCACCGCCTTCATAGGGCAGTCGGCGCATAGTCCCGGAGCCTCGATTCGCATAGTCACCTTTCGTATTTAGCAATTAGTCCCGTAACAATACCCTGAAGTGGTTATGTATCCAAGCAAAATGGCTACAAAAAATTGACAAAATATGATCTGTTATCAATACTGTTGTCATGTCAGAGTTGACAAAAAATCTGCAAATTTTATTGGCCAAAATTGGCCTCAACGAAGTTGAAGCGCTGGTCTATGCCTCACTACTAGAGCTAGACTCCGTGTCCATCCGTAAGGTTGCCGAGCACGCCGGCATCAATCGTGGCACAACCTACGATGCCATAAAGCATCTGGTCCAACTCGGTCTCGTTAGTGGCCGCCGCAGTGGCTCACGCGATTATTACTCCGCAGAAGGCCCGGACAAAATCTATGACCTCATTCGTGACAAGCGCAAAGACCTGATTCATGCTCAGCGCGAAGTTGACGAACTCCTGCCCAAATTAACCGCACAAAGTCCACAGGCCCAAGGTCGACCACTCGTGAAGTATTACGAAGACGACCACGGCATCGTGACGATCCTGCGCGACGTGCTGCAGACCTGCGGACAGCTTCGAGAACCTTTGTACTACGTGTATTCATCTTTGCCGCTGCGCCAGTATTTGTACCGCAAGTTTCCGGAATTTACTGAACGTCGTGTGGAGGAGGGAATTGCCGTCAAAGTTATCGCCATTGGCGAGGGTGGTGACCCAGCTGCCATTGCCGAACGAAAATGGCTGGAACCAGGTAAGCACGACAGCTCCAGCTATACGATCATTTACGGTAACAAGGTAGCCATGATCTCGATCGCCAATAACTTGACTCCGTACGGTGTGATTATTGAGGACGAAGGCAATGCCACCATGCAGCGCCACCTGTTTGACCAACTCTGGTCAAGGTTATAGCCACACCACCAACTTGGGGCTCTACGGGCATCGGCTTTACCCGGAGTACTGGAATAAGGCAAAAAGTGTGCTTGGCTGGCCGAGGTACGTTCAAACTGCCAGTGGCAGTGCGATCCGTAGGCCAAACTTTTTGTCTTGTGGATGTACCCCGCGGTAAAACGCAGCCCGTGATGTTTGCCTACTTTGCATCAAGGTAAAGTAGGTGGCAGTCCGCTCGCCAGAGAGCGAGTAAGTCGGCCTAATAAGTCTGCCTGCATCCTGAAACAAGTTCAGGATGACGGTGACAAGTTAGTCCGAGTTCACGTACTACGGGTAGCTATTTGCGCTTCTTCTCGATGTCCGCCAAACGAATCGACAATTCCTGATGTAAGTCATTGAGGCGTCGCTCTAGGACGTCCGCTTTTATCCGGGCTCGGTTGGCAATGAACAGTAGGTAAATAATGCCAGTCAGCTCCACTACGTCCAATAAGCTCAATTCATTTGTTGCAGTCAGACCTTTTGAGTAAAGGAAGCTCAGAGCAGGCTGCGTTGCCAGCAGACCACCTAGAATGACCAGCCAAATGAACGTCAAAAACCAGTACTTACTATGCGAAATCTTGTTCGTTTTAAAATCAATCAAACTACCCAGTAGCCCAGCCATGATGAGCGGGAGATTTAGAAGCACCAATAATATATACCTACTCACTGAACAGCTCCACTAATCGTTGTCTTAGTAATACCTTGACGATATTAAAACCGTTCCAGTTGCTCTGTCCTTTTGATACAGAATAGTCAGTATAAATTGCTTTGATGGGGTATTCCTCGATCGAAAGTTTTAGTTGTCGGGCACGCCATAACATTTCTGAGCAAAATTCATATCCACTCGTTTTCCAACGTAGTTCACGCAATGCGCGCGATGAGAATATGCGTAAACCGGATTGCGAGTCAGTGACGTTAATGCTAAATAACGCAAAAGTAATTAGGCTGAGACCCTTATTGCCAACCTTTTTGAGGAGTGACATCTGATGGCTACTAATGACACGGCTACCAATCAATAGGTCTACGTCACTACTGTTGATTTTCTTGATACCACGCAAGACATCAGCCGGGTCGTGTTGACCGTCCGCGTCCAACGTTGCAGCTACATCAAAACCATGAGACTGGGCGTAGCTGAGACCAGTTGCTGTCGCACCACCACTGCCAGCATTAATCACGTGCCTGATAACTTTTGCCCCAGCGCGTTCGGCTGCGATAGCGGTATCATCGGACGATCCGTCGTCAACGACGACAATCTCGTATTGGAATGATGATTTACTAAAGGTTTTTTTCAGGCCACGGACAACCTTGCCCACCATGGTTGCCTCGTTGTACGCCGGTACAACAAGGGCCACTTTCACCTGCTTTTTAGACATATTACTCCTATTATAGCAAAATTACTGAGGTTAGGCTAAGAGATCACCTGATAGTTTTGCGCCATTCGGGCTCGTTGCCATAGCCGTATTGCTTCATGAGCGGCCCACAAACAACCTGCAAGCGTTTGGCGTCCTCGTCTGACCACTCTCGCCACTTCTTCATCCGCTCAACACGTGAGCTATTCGACGAATCCTGCGGCTTATCCAAAATACTAAAGCCTGATTGAGCGTGCTGCGTGCTTCTGTCTTCAAAATCAAGCTCACTGATTTGTTTGGTTGAAAGCCCACAGGCTTTCAGCAGGCGCTTCATCTCGGATTTATTTTTCTTGTCAAAGACTTCTTCAAATTTGAAGTAATGGTAGCGATTGGGATTTCGGTTGCCGTAATCGCTCAAATACTTGTTGATCGCTTCCCAGCGGTACGCGCCACGTTCCAGCGCGTCTAGCTGGCGTTGCTTCTTGCCCTCGGGTGTGTAGGCCAGGTAGGGAACGTACTTATTTAGGAAGCCTCGCAGGCCGGAACTATCGCCACGATTGGTTTGTGAGGTGACAAAATCGCGCGGGTCACGGACAACGTGGATTACTGTTGGGTTATCGAAGACGTCTTCTAGTGAATCGGCGAAACCGGAAATGAAATTATTCGACTCAACGTATAGCCCTGTTTCTACGTCGGCCAAGAGCTTCCGGCGTTTGTTGGCCAGAACCGCCGACATATAATCGCGCGAGACATGTCCCTCCAAAAAGGCACTGGTCCAGGCAATCAGGATGCGCGAAGGTTTTGGCTCGTGTAGCGACACCACGTCATCCAGTTGGTTCATAAGATCGGCCAAATACACTGAGCCGGTTCGGCCAGTGGACAAGACAAAAGTTGTGCGTGGAGCGGGGTGTAGACGTTTGACCCCACCCGCGCTTAATTGAGATGGCACAAGCCGTAAAAAAAGCGGCGCCCGCCGCGGTTTTGCATCAGATGACATGCTAAAATAGTACCAAATATGGCGCAATATATATAATTATGGTTTTGCTACGTAAATACACCTCGCTGCTACTGACCATTGGATTCCTGGTGCTATTTGTGTGGTACGGCTGGACGCACCAAGAAATATTTACTGACCTGACTAACATTGCCGTTTGGGCTTTGGCACTAATTGTGGTCGGCAAATTAATAAATGTTTGGACGACCGGTATCTTCACGAAGTGGACGGTAGAAGCCTTTACTGACACATTGACTCAGGCTGAAGCGTTCGTTGTTTCAGTGCTGACGGCAATCGGCAACTTTTTCGGCCCTTTGTTCGGTGGCCTCGGCATTCGGGCCGTCTATCTAAAGAAATACCACAACTTGCCCTACAGTAAGTTCACGGCAACGCTCATTGGCTACTTTCTGATGATGCTCCAGTTTAATTCGTTGCTCGCCATTGCTGGCTTACTGTTGTTGCCGCACAACAACCAAACGAATTTTGTGCTGCTGGTATTCGTGGGCTGGTTCTTGGCATTTTTACTTCTGACTGTCATGCGATTGCCGCAGCGGGAGAAGTTGGCAGGGATCGAGAAAATGAAACTGGCTCGGCCGATCATAAAAACCTTGTATGACATTGAAGATGGTTGGAAGTTGTTGGTCAGCAAAAAGAAGTTACTATTCCAGATGATGGGTTTGGCTGTCGCCAATCTAGTTGCGCTATACGCTGTGAATTACATTGAATTTGTTGCCCTGGATATTCATGTCACACCAGCTGCGATGATGCTATACACGGCCGTAGTGCAGGCTTCACTGTTACTCAGTCTGACGCCAGGTGCAGTGGGTTTACGTGAAACAATATTAATCATTCTCGGTACGACGCTAGGCATCTCTAATCAGCAAATTATCCAGGTGGCTATTCTGGATCGTGGCATCTACTTCATCATGCTCGGTATTCTTTTCTTAATGACCAGACATTCTACGTTTCGTAACAGAGCCGTCAGCGCAGCCGCCGAAGCCTAAGCCGACACTCAGCTCGCGATGTATAATAGTGGCTAATGCGTCGATATGCCGAACTGTTCTTGCGAGTGCTTGCAAGCAGGAAATTCTTCATCGTTATTGTCGGACTACTGGTTTTCCAGGCCGTGTGGCTGGCCCTGTCCTTTAATTATCCAATGTTGTGGGACGAGTACTATCACTTTGGTCTCGCGCAATTCTATGCGCATCACATAAACCCGATCATTACCCATCAACCGGAAAGCCTGGATCTGTACGGCAATGTGGCTCGCTCACCAAAATATTTCTACCATTACCTGATGAGTTTCCCGCTGCGCGGCTTTAGCGTGTTCACTTCAAATGAGATGGCGCAGGTGATCTTCTTGCGTTTCATTAATATCGCTATGTTTGCAGGCGGCTTGGTAGCGTTCCGCCAAGCCATGTTACGAATTACCAAGTCACGAGCTATGGTTCACCTGGTGTTACTACTAGTCGTTTTGTTCCCAATGTCTGCATTACTGGCGGCTGAAGTGAACTATGACAACCTGCAGTTCTTGCTAACCGGCCTGGTGTTGTATTGGACATTTCGCTTTACGCAGGCAAAGAAGTTCGAGGTCTCGTGGTTGTTGGCGATTATTGGTGTTGGTAGTCTCGCGAGCATCGTCAAATACACTTTTTTGCCAATCTTTGCAGCACTGCTTGGCTATATGTTTGTCCACGCCTGGCGGCGGTGGGGGCTCAAAGGATTATTCCAGCAAATGTGGAGCTCATACAAAAAGTTGGGTCGCTGGACGGCAATCTTGCTGACCCTGCTGGTTGTAGTGGGTGTTGGTTTGGCGACTGAACGTTTCGGCGTTAATTTTGTGAGCTACCACAAGATTGATCCAACCTGTTCACGGGTAATCAGTGAAGAACGATGCCTGAGCTTTTCGCCGTTCAAGCAGGAACTGCTGCTTGGTAATGAGCCAAAGACGGAATCATGGCAAAACTACGGTCCACTTGGGTTTACGTATCATTACTGGCTGCACGATATTTACATCCAATATTTCACCACTGGTACTCAACTGGCCTACGAGCAGTTTGCCGTGCCATCTCCGTTTCACATTCCACTATGGACGATACTCTTTGTCATGATCGTAGCGATCGCCTGTTTTGTACGAGCCGGACCACGCTTTTGGCGACGCCACGAAGTGGAGCTGGTGTTAGTAATGTCGGTGGCCTTAGCGTTAGCATTGTGGCTGGTTGATTTCGAGAAGTATCACCGTACGGGCTACCCACTAGCCATACAGGGTAGATATTTATTGCCAATTGTCCCGCAGCTGATGCTGATAGGAGCGATGGCGGTTGATCAAACTATCAATTCTAGGAAAATTAAGCTGATTTTGGCGGCCATTGCCGTGGTTGGTCTAGCGTGGGGCGGCGGCTTGATCACACATATTGTGCTGAGCCAGCCCAGCTGGATGTGGCAGAATCAATTGGTTCTAAATGTTAATCACGCACTGCAAACCGTGCTGTCACCGTTTTTCTGGTAGTGATTACTAGGCGGCTTCGGCTGATGGCTTTTTGCCGCCACGAACAGTCGAGAGTACTTTACCAAGAAATTCATCACGTGCCGCAAGTTGTTCGGGACCTTCAGCGCCCAATAATAGTGGACGGTACAGAAAGTTACGGATACCAAATTCAACCAATGTAGAATCAGACACACGGGTCGGGATGAGTTCGGTACTTGCATGGTCAATACCAAGCTTACCCGCAAACATCAGTATCCTTTTGAGGTGGTTGGGGTGGGATACAAGCCCAAGTCGATACTCGGGTGAAAATGCACTTGGATCAATCAGGTCACTTTCAGGCCCAAACGTGTTGACCATGTTTCTGACTGTACTATTTGAGGTATCTTCAGTTTCGATGAGGCCTGAGGGTATGCCTTGACCAAGCAGGTAGTCCGCCATGAACGTGGCTTCGCTCTGATCGATGTTTCGCTCAGCTTCACCACTTGCTAAACCCGCATAGCCACCCGAGCAAACGACAATTGCATCGCGGGATGCAAATGGTGTTGGATCAGCACGATAAAATTCAATAAAGCGATCCAGGCGTTGTAGTCCACCAGGACTCAGCTCGTAGCCATCTTCAGTAGGCTGTAATTGCTTACCGAAAATCATCACCTGATTAGTTGCTTCAATACTCATAGACTGCTCCGTTCTTCACTATATATTATAATATATAGTGATTGATCAAGCAATTTTATTGTCTAGATTGTCTAGAAACTCAGTTATGTTCTCACGAAACGTGGCAGGCGAAAACTTTTGGGCAAACTGGCTGATGTTGGCGTGGTTGTACAGTGTTGGATCAAATTTCTGGAGAACGAGTGCCAGTGTCTCTGGTGATTGTTTGTCAAAAAACTGACCAGTCACATTCGGCTGGACGTAGTCGAACGCACCGCCTGCCTTGTATGCAATGACGGGCGTACCCGCGGCCATGGCTTCGACAGGTGTGATGCCGAAATCGTCTAAACCAGGGAAGATCAAAGCCTCGGCGCGCCCAAATTCATGCTCCAGCACATCGTTCGATACCCGACCCAGGAATGTCACAGTTGGCCCTGCCATGGCCTGGAGTCGTTTGTGGTCCGGTCCGTCACCAATCACGGTTAGCGGTGCTTGGGCAATGTTGGCAGCCAGCACTGCCACGTCAAAACGTTTATATGGTGTCTGTCGCCCCGATACCAAAAAGCCAGACCGCTTTTTTGCCACATTCTCTGGCTTTTGAAAGCGTTCAAAGTGGACCGGCGGGAATATGACCGTACTGTCGCGGCCGTAATATTTTTTGATTTCCTGCTGAATGTGGGTGGAGTTGGCGATCATGTGGTCGGGGCGACGTGCGGCCTTGAGATCCCAGTGTCGTAATGGTCCGACCAGAACTCGTAAGCCAAACCGGGCAAGCCAGTCAAACGCACCAAATCCTGGGTGATCCATGTATTCGTCGTATCTACTCCAGTAATAATGTGTGGGCGCGTGGCAGTAATTGACGTGCAAAGTGCCCTTGGGGACTTTTATGCCTTTCGCCTCTGCACCACTACTGCTAATCACAAGATCGTAATTATTCAGCCGTAAATTCGTGAACCAAATGATTCGCAAAAAAGGAATATATTTTCGTAACGCTCGAAATGGCCAGAATTGCAACCAACCGGTAACTACTTTGCCATCCAGTCGAGAACGCCATTCCGGCGCACAATAGGAGGTATAGATGGGTGCGTCAGGAAACAATTTGTGCAACTGCTCCACGACTAGCTCTGCACCACCGTGGGCGTAAATCCAGTCGTGTACAATCGCAACACGCAAACCACGAACCGCATCAGCCTGCTTCTCGGCTAAGCCGACAAGCCTGCTGCTGCTTCTGGCCTCAGCGCGGTGTTGCGGGTTCCGCTGCGCACTCGCCGTACTCTTCCGTACGGCTCCTTTGCGCTGCTCACCCGCGCCTAGCGCTGAAACCAGCTTCGTGATTTGCGACATAGTGGCCATCGGCATTAGTTCGCTCCGTGGTGGAACAGGACTTTCCAGACTGTGCGCACCAGAATGACCATGTCACCCCAGAATGTCCAATTTTGTACATAATAAATGTCCAATTTGCGCCGTTCTTCAAAACTAATGTCTCGACGCCCAGAAACCTGCGCCAAACCGGTCATACCAGACCTAACACTCAAAATAGTGTGTCGTTTGCTGTATTTTGCGAGCTCTTGTGGGATTAGCGCGCGGGGTCCAACCAGGCTCATATCACCCTTGAGTACGTTCATCAATTGCGGTAATTCATCGATGCTAAATTTGCGTATAAATTTACCAATGTTGGTGATCCGTGGATCGTCGTCCAGTCTGTCGCCGTTGTCGCGATATTGCTTGATTAACTCTGGTTTACCCATGGCAGTAAAGGCTTCTTCTGGACTAAGCTTGTTGTATTTGTTGTTATGCGAACGAAATTTATAAACCTTAAAAACTCGATTGGCACGAGTGAGGCGATCTTGGCGCAAGAAAACATCACCACCATCACTGAGCTTGACTAAAATAGCTGTCGCTAGCAGTATGGGCGACGTAATGATAAGGGCGAGCAGGCTTAAAATAATGTCGGCTGTTCGTTTGACGACGCGGCCCCAACCGACCAGCGGTGTCTGGTGTACGGCAATCATAGGCACCGAGTGGAATAATTCCACCTCGATTTTTCCTACGAACATCTCGTTGTTGCCGGGTACAAACCGATAATCAACATGGTGTTGTTGAGCATAGTCCAAAATTTCGCTATTGCGATCGGTGGTACTGTAGAGCTCGGTCTGCACAATCATGTGGGGTGGGTCGTCGTTGTAATGTTTTGCCGCCTCTTCAAAGGTTGCGAACAACTTAAAGTTGCCTTCGACTGGATGCTTGCCACTAGTCACGACGCCAATAACTTTGTCACCGTCAACCGCCTGACTTCTTCCGATCGCCGCTACCAGCACTGGCGTTAACCGTGTGTCGCCAACGACGAGCATTGAATTGACGCCTCTGCCATGCCGAAACAGCATGCGTCGCACGCCGCGCGCAAGTGTGCGAAATATGAACACAAACAAAAAAGCGAGCAGGAGCCCATATAGAACAACCAAGCGAGCAGGGAAGATTTTCACATTCGCCAAGTAGCTGTAACTGATAACGACAGCGATACCAATGGCAGAGCCGGCAAAGAGTCGACCTATCTCACTGAAGCGATTTTCATAATGACGAGAGCTGTACAGGCCGAGAAACGCAAAGATAACCAACCAAATTGGCAACAGACTAACCACAATGTTGATGTAGGTTGATGCACCAACATGGGCGCTCAGCGGTACATGGCTGAGGTTAACCCGTAAAATATAGGCGACTACAAAGGCCGCCACTAGTGCTACAAAGTCACCAATGATCAAACCAACGCTGTAAGCAAGAGAACTGTTCTTCATAGCTTATACTTGATTGTATCACCGTATGAACCGTACACGAGCGCATCAACTACTAGTTCGCAGCCTCATTGCCATTCTGGCGGTAATTTTCATACTGCTCCCATTCCACGCCTTTCTGACCGTTTGGGGCAGTAGTTTACTGGGCCACTACACTGTTTTACGGCTCTGGAAAGAGGTATTGCTGGTGGTGGCCGGACTGATGGCAATAGGCATCGTGTGCCTGAAGCCTAAGTTGCGTCAAAAAATTGTCACCAATCACTTGTGGCGAATCATCGCATTGTATATCCTGGTGACCTTGGTTTGGGCTGGCGTTGCCTACTGGCGGGATAGTGTAACCGCCAAGGCGGCGCTGTACGGGATACTCATTAACACTCGTTTCCTCATTATGTTCATGATTGTATGGGTGGCGAGTAGCCAATCGGCATGGCTGCGACGTTATTGGCAGCGGTTAGTGGCTTATCCGGCTGCACTGGTGGTTGGTTTTGGTTTAGCGCAACGTTGGCTGTTGCCGTACGACGTGTTGCGACATTTTGGCTACGGGCCAAACACCATCGAGCCGTATCAAACTATCGACCACAAAGTGTCGTATCTGCGAGTGATGTC
>JAGQNT010000134.1 GCA_020427965.1 Candidatus Saccharimonadota bacterium
ATATGTCCAGCGACCCCGTAAGTGCCGGTGTCATGTAGCGCAGCGACAACGTATATGATGTCGTCACACTAGCCTCGGGGCTTTGTATAAACAAGCTGCGTTCAGTAAAGCGTGTCG
Organism: Candidatus Saccharimonadota bacterium; assembly: GCA_020427965.1. Classification (GTDB taxonomy): domain Bacteria; phylum Patescibacteriota; class Saccharimonadia; order Saccharimonadales; family UBA4665; genus JAGQNT01. The sequence goes on from JAGQNT010000134.1 coordinate 118, forward strand.
ATGCAGCGACGGGCGAAATAAATATGAACAGCACCAATATAAGAGCTAGGGTCTCTTCCGACCATATGTGTTTCCACGCAAATGCGTGCGCATGAAACCGAAACAACTTATGCTGCATACCTGTTATTGTACTACATCAAAACCGACCCCGAAGGGTCGGTTTGTTTCATTGCTACACTGTAGCTTCAGTAGAAGAGATTTTAATACTGAGGTGCTGCGATGTAGTTGATCTTGGTTGTGTAGATACCAGCAGGTGTCGTTGCGGCGATGTTCGCGATGTAACGCATCTTGCCTGTTACACAGTCGACAACCTGTGATTCCTCTGTTGCAATTGGTGTTGGAATCGTTATAGAGGCTGGATCGAAGGCGAATTCAGTATCAACTGTACCGTATTCGGTGTTTACTATACCTGAACCTGCGTCATAATCCGCCTTAGGTATGAGTGGATATAGCCGAGGTGCGTGCCAGCTAGCATTAGCATCGAGGTTTGATAGGCCGTTGTCTGTTACAGATGAATCTATGTCACCGCTTGCTGGCGTAGCCAGACCGTTTGCAGCGTTGTCTGCGCCCCATTCAAACACGTTTGCGCCTGTACGTTCTGTCACATAATCAACCATGTGTCCACCAGCGCCACCTAGTTGCGTAGGGGTCCAAGGTTGAGCATTGTCAGCTATACTACCGTTTGCAAGCGCAAGGCCGAACTGTTCCGCGCCTTCTTGTGGGGCTGCTGCAGTCGCACCGATGGCGTCAATCTGGTCGCCAACAGTGTTGCTCAGTGTTGTACCCGAGTAGTATACCGTTGCACCGGCACTAGAGTTGGAGCTTAGGCGCCAATAACTGTGCGTGCTGTAGGTATGGTCGGTCTCTAGAGAGAACTCGGCAGATTCGTTACCCATATTGAGCACGTTCGGTGTATCAGTTGGCAACATGCCCTTAAGTATTCGCTCGCATGGTGCGTGGCTTGTATGTGATCCACCGTAGGCAAGATCCAGCTGGCTACCTGCGGCACCAGTCGACTCTAGTGTGAATGGGTCTACCGTACCGACGCTAAAGTCCATCGTTTCCAAGACTTTGGTCGTAATCTGAATCGATTCGTTCATGACGTTCGCTACGGTTACACCGCCGTCGATGTTGTAGGTCTGATCACCAGGTGTCCAGTTTGTAGTTGTTTCTGTATTCCAAGTGTTGATTTTGACGAAGAATTCGTCGCTACCAGGGTTGGTAATGTAGTTTGCATCTTTACCAAAGAACACGATTTTGATTCGCTGGCCGGCAGTAAATGCCTCACCGGTGGCGTTCGTAAGAGTGATGTAGTTGTTCTTACCAGTTAAGTCGCCAGAACCTATATCATTGCCGGTGTCAGCAGTTTCATTGTTTGACGCAGCCATTGACCAGCCAGTACTTGCTGTCCAAGTAGTGCCGTTCAGGTAGTAAACGAGGAAGTTAGTGCCGGCACTTGCAGGGGCAGGGATGCTCGAAACCATTCCGTCCGGGTTTCCAGTAGGCGCAGGCTGTGATGCGTCAGTATTAGTAACATAGGTACCGAAAGTCGCTTGAGTAGGGCTGGATGTCACGATATTCAAGTCGCTCGTTGTCGCTGTATCCATACCACGATAGTCAAAGGCGACTCCCGTTTCAGTTGCCGAAGCATTGGAGGTCAGAGTCATCGTGTCATCATCAGTAATAGAGAGGATTCGATATACGTTACCACCAGCTGTCTGAATTGATCCTCCAACAGCTAGTTCTCCGTCGAAGTTCGTACCCGAACCGGCAACTGCCGCCGAGCCACTTGTCAGGTCGATAGTACCTGTACCGGCATCGAAAGCGTTGTCACCAGGAGCCCTACAGAAGCCAGCAGACGTTGTACAGTACTGGAATGAAAATCCCTTTACTGTTGCAGACGAGCTGACCTTGAAGTCGAATGTATTACCTGTTTTTTGACCGTTTGCGCCGCTGTTTGGTGGTGCGTAGGTACTGTTACCCGAACCGTCCGTGTAGGCCCAGCCCGGTGATCCACTTGATAGCGTCAAGCTACGATCGGTTAGCGGATTCAAAGCGTCCGCGTACGCTGACATCGCCGGAAGAACGGCTGAGAGTACTGACGATGCCAAAAGAGCAAAGGCAGCACCCAATAACGAGCCCCGCTGGACGATAGATCTCATTTTTGTGTGGTGGAAGTTCATAGATCTCCTTTTTGTTTTA
>JAGQNT010000135.1 GCA_020427965.1 Candidatus Saccharimonadota bacterium
CCGCGGCCTGGAATCAATTTTGCGCCGTAGACATTGCGTCCACCGACGTTGTCAGCGGTAAAGAATACGCCGGCGCTGCGGATCAGCTGCGATACGACGACACGTTCAGTACCGTTGATGATGAATGTACCGCGGTCGGTCATCCATGGGTAATCACCAAGGTAGATTTCCTGCTCTTTGACTTCACCGGTAACTTTGTTGGTAAGTTCTACCATTGCCTGAAGCGGCGCTTCGAAAGTAACGTTGTTTTCTTTCGCGTACATTTCGGTTTGCTTTGGTTCACCGAATTCGTACTTGCCGAACCTTAGTTCGAGTTTTGAACCTGTGTAATCCTCGATCGGATTAAGTTCTGTAAATATTTCGCTCAAACCAGTCTCGACGAATTCACGCCAGCTGTCCTTTTGATGAGCGATGAGATTTGGAAGCGGTACTGACGTGTCTTCTTTCGTGAAAAACACGCGTCCGCTACTCTGAGTAGCCTTCGCCATTCATGCCTCGCTTAATTGTAGTTAGTTTAGTGATCTGGCCCGAAGATTCACTAAGCCTGGTCTGCCCATTTCTCGCCACAAAATATGGACACGCAAATAACCAAGCTACTCTGCTTCTTATCGTATATTGTGCGCTGTCCCACCCCAATAGTCAATACTAAAATGAAAGATAATTCAGAAGTGGCACTTAGGCTTTGGTTATGACTTCGTCGACCAGGCCGTATTTGGCGGCTTCTTCGGCGCTCATCCAGAAGTCACGGTCGGTGTCTTTTTCGATCTTGGATAGTTTCTGACCGGTGTTTTTTGCCAGGATTTCGTTCAATTTTTGCTTGAGATAGATTCCTTCACGGAGAGAGATCTCCTGATCGGTAATCTTGCCCTGGGTACCGCTCGACGGCTGGTGAATCATCAGACGACTGTTTGGCAAAACGAAACGTTTGCCTTTGGTACCGCTCGAGAGCAGAAATGCGCCCATGCTCGCCTGTACGCCGATACCGATAGTCATGACATCTGGGCTGATATACTGCATCGTGTCATAGATGGCGAATCCGTCATAGACGCTGCCACCGGGACTGTTGATATAGAGTTTGATGTCCTTTTTTGGATCTTCATAGGCTAGGTGCAAGAGCTGCGCCACTACG
>JAGQNT010000011.1 GCA_020427965.1 Candidatus Saccharimonadota bacterium
TATGAGGGTGAACACGGAAGTGAAAACAACATTGAATAGCTGCTGATCTTGCAACTGAGGTACTCCTCTAAAGAATCCCTTTGCGGTAGTGTTGAAGCAGCTGGTCCTTATGGAGAACCTTGTTGTACACCGCCACTTCGTCCAAGGTACCGTCCAAAGGCCAGCCATGATCAGCTGTTGGGGTCGACGGCTTACCTACGCCAATTGCCCACGGGTTGCTGTTGGCCAGCGCCGTTTGTCCGGCAGTGAAGTTAGCGGTACCGACTTGAGCGCCGTTAATGTACACAGCCAAGACTCCGTTGGTCTTATCGACCGTAGCAGCGACATGGTATTTCGCGCCTGCGACCAGATAAGTGCTAGTGCTTGCAGAACTTGCGCTTGTGGATGTAACATCGCTGTGCCAGCGCGTCACCTCGAGGGCGCCAGTAGGCAGCACATACATACCAATCGGCGAACCTTCTTTCACCGTAATGGCGTAGCGGGAATTATAGGCTGGGTATGTTCCACCAGGCAACGTATCCAATTTAATCCACGCTTCTAGCGTGTAGTCCCCTTCGTGCAGCGTAGACATGGCTCCAGTATTGTCCAGAAGCACGTGATCATTTGTACCATCGAACTGCACTGCAGTATTCGTCTCGTTCTCTAACAACCCAGCAACAGCAAGGGTAGGACTATTCACGAATGTACCATCGTGCGAGCCCATTGAGTCAATTGCGGTTGTACCGCTCGCCTCGCCCAGGCGCCAATACGCAGTAGGGGTGGCCTGGTTAACTAGCGTATAGTAATCAGCGATGCCGCGTACGTAATGATCAGCCACATTCGTCGCAGTTAGGGCTACGCTGTACACTGACACCTCATCTAGCTTTCCATTCAAATGACGATCCGTGCTGCCACCCGGCAAGTATTTAAGGCCGGCCAAGGTGCATGATACATCCCCAGCTAAGTAGGTAGTCTTCCCAGCAGCGCTCAAGGTACTGTCAAGCACTCCATCGACATAAAGGGAGCAAGTGGTGCCGTCGAAAGTTACTACCACATGATAACGAATGCCGGAGCTGAGAGCGGTAACGCCGGACAAGGATTGCCATTCAGATGCACCAGAACGGAAGCCTGCGATGAAAACAGGGTTCGTGCCATCATGGCCGATTACTAATTCAGGCGCAGAGCCAAGCGTGATAATTACTTGTTGCTCTGCGCCAGAGCTGTCCGCCGGCAAAGACGTCGGAGTAACTATTGCCTCAAGAGTAAAGGCCGCAGAGCTGTTCTGGATGACTGCAACATCAGAGATTGCTACATATTGCGACAAAGTCCTTGTAAAGACAGCGGCTTTATCGTCGTCATGTGAGAGCAATCCAGAGCTACCTAAAGCCGGGTTGTTGACGTAAACACCTGGGTAGAACTCCATTTCATCAATTGCGGTTGTACCGCTCGCCTCGCCCAGGCGCCAATATGCGACAGGATACCGACGCTTGACGTCCCCGTAATAGTTTTGCCCAAAAGCAGCTACTGCGTGGCGCGTACACGCAATCCCTTTGAGCGGCGCAGTATACACCGCCACTTCATCTAAAGTGCCAGAAAAGAGCCCCCACCAAGTATCGAGAGACTTAGCAATCCGCAAGGCGTGACTACCTATGCTCCAGGCCGTGGCAACAGTGCCGCTGCTTACTTGTTCACCATTGAGGTACATCCTTATCCCATTACCCGGGCTGAAGCCGTCCCATTCGATAACGACATGATATACCTTGTTTATATCAATAACCTTGGCAACCCCGCCAGCCCAAGTCCCAGAAGCATTTTTAGATCCGAACGCCAGCAACCCAGTGTTCAAAAGGCAGATATAAAAACCTCCGAAGGAGGCGGTGCCGGAATGAATACCAACGACCAGCCTACCGTAGGTAGATGCAATGGTATTGGCAGTCAGTATAAATTCAACAGCTTGCGTCAAGCTCAAGGCTGCTGAGGTCGGCACATTGATGTAATCAGCAGACCCATCAAAACCAACCGCGGTATTTGTGTCCCCGTCTTCAAGCAACCCCGAAACTCCAAGAGTCGGGCTGTTTGTGTAGGTCCCAGTGTGGCTATGTCCGCTATTGTCTACCGCAGAGGTACCGGATGCTTCTCCGAGTCTCCACCAACCTTCAGGACTACTGAGACTAATTTCCTCAGAGTATTTCAGGAAAGATCTACCTGGCCAGATGAAGGTATGAGACGCCGGTAGTTGAGAAAAATATCCATTCCGCACAGAAAAGACGTTAACTGTTGCAATCTTTGAGGCTAGACTGAGTTCAATCGATTGCGAAGTCCCGGTGATGCCTGCAATAGTTTCTTGCACGGCGCCATATTCGTCAACAACATGGAGGGTGTAGGTCGTCCCAGTCTCCGGACCTATATTGCCGAAGGTATGGTCGAGTAAATTCCCATCCGTCTGCTGAACTCGATCTCGATGGGCCCAAGAAACCACTACATCTTTAGATGCAACTGAGGTCGGATAACTAACATCGTCTAATTTGAGGTTCCCTGGAGCGTAAGGACGAATTGCGCGGCGGTTGAAGGGCACAGAACCAGCGACAGCCTTGCTAATGTCGAGAACCCCTTGGCCCGTGACGGGAAGTATTTTACCGTGGATAGTTTCTCCA
>JAGQNT010000136.1 GCA_020427965.1 Candidatus Saccharimonadota bacterium
CTGATATTCAGGAATGAGGGAATAACACATACATGGCTGATTTTCGTAACGGACCTTCGGGTGGTGGGCGCCGCCGTGGCCAAAAGACATTTACTACTAAAAGTGGTAAGACATTGAAGCTCAATCGAAACTTTAGTGACCGCAGAAAGGCGACCAATGATGAGCGCGCCGCCAAAAAGGCACTGTACCTCAGCACCTTACCCAAGAATCGCTGGAAGCGTCTAGCTTATCGATTGCATCCAAAACGCGTAGCCGCCTACTGGTTCAGCCGCGAAGGCGCACTCATGGCGCTCAAGATTACTGGCATTGGTATCGTTGTCTGTTTTTTCCTAACTATTGGCGTGTTCGCCTACTTCCGCAAAGACCTGCCAAAAATTAAAGGCATCGCTGGCGATAAGCTGGGTGGCAGTATTACATACTACGATCGATCGGGTAAGACAGTACTGTGGCAAGATTACGATGCCGTCAAACGCATCCCCGTTGAGGGTGATCAAATTTCACCCTACATGAAACAAGCAACGATCGCCATCGAGGACAAGAATTTTTATAAACACGGCGCCTTTGACGTCACCGGCATCGCACGAGCCGGCTTCAACGATGTATTTGGTGGTGGACCAATCCAGGGTGGTTCAACCATTACTCAACAGCTCGTCAAACTAAACGAACAGTGGACCGACAACAGGACCATAACGCGCAAAATAAAAGAGTTAATCTTAGCCGTCGAACTTGAGCGCGAATATAGCAAAGAGGATATATTGACTGGATACCTCAACGCCGCGCCATACGGCGGTATCGAGAACGGCGTCGAGGTGGCTGCTCGTGACTATTTCAACACATCGGCAAAGGATCTAACCCTGGCACAAGCAGCAATGCTGGCAGCGATACCGAAGTCACCGAGCTATTATTCGCCATACAGTAGCTCCAAATGGAATGCTGCAGTTTCCAGTACCGACGGCTTCGGCGAAGAGGCTCTGCTGGGTCGCCAGCACTACATCCTTGATCAGATGGTTGACCAAGGTATGATTACCCGGGAGCAGGCCAAAGCTGCCAAAGACGTCGACGTCTTGGCACAGGTGCAGAAGCTCAAGTCAAAATACCATGGCATTCGCGCGCCATACTTCGTATTAGCTGCCAAGCAAGAGCTAGAGAAGAAATACGGTGCCCAGACCATTCAGCGTGGTGGGTGGAAAGTTACCACAACACTCAACACGAAACTACAAAGCCTGGCCGAAAAAGAAGTGAAGGACGGACTTTATGCCGTAAAGGTTCGCGGCGGTGATAACATTGCGTTCGTGGCCGAAGACGTCCAAACAGGCCAGATCGTTGCTGAAGTTGGTGGCGTTGATTTCAACAACGACGAATTTGGCAAGATCAACTACGCACAAACACCCATTCCACCCGGTTCGAGCTTCAAGCCATATGACTATGCCTCGTTAATCGAATATAAGCACGCTGGTGCAGGCAGTGTCATCTACGACGACCAAGGACCACTGCCAGGTTATCCGTGTACTGACAAAAATCGTCCAAAGTACGACGATAACGCCAACTGTCTGTGGGACTACGATTTCAAATACCCTGGTGCGCTGACGCTCCGCTATGCACTCGGCGGTTCACGTAACGTCCCCGCCGTGAAGGCGAACCTGATGGTTGGCACCGATAAAGTTATCGAAACCGCAGAGAAACTCATGAATGGTGGTACTGATGACCGTGACGGCTATGGCTACCACTGTTTCAGTAACGTCAAACTTACTGAACGTACTCAGTGTTATGGTGCTTCTGCGATTGGCGACGGTGCCTACTTGCACCTGGACGAGCATGTCAACGGTATTGCGACGCTATCACGTCTAGGTAAATGGGTTCCCAAGACCTACATCCTCAGTATCGAGGACGCTGCCGGTAAGACGCTACTCAAATGGAAGCAGCCCAAGGGCAAACAGGTTATTGGTGCAGATACTGCATACATCATGAACGATATGTTATCCGACCCTCGGGCAAGTTATATGCGCGGCTTTAGGAAATTCCACCGCCAGGCCAACGGATGGCACTTCGCTATCAAGACCGGTACTACCAACGATAACTATGACGGCCTGATGGCAAGTTACTCCACAAAATACGCGGTCGTTACCTGGGTTGGCTACCACACCCGTAACATCGCGCTCACAGGCTTCATGGAGGACATGACCGGCCCAATCGTACGTGGCTGGATGGAAACAGCGCATCAGAACCTTGAGGCCAAGAACTGGGAAGAGCCTGCAAGCGTACAAACAGCGGCTGCCTACGTGCGCTCGGGTGGCTTTGGCACCGGCGCAATCTTCCCAAGCCCAAGCAGAGACCTATTCCCGGCCGCCTACAAGCCAAGGAAAGCAACCTACACCAGTGCTACGATTGACAAAGTTTCTGGCAAACTCGCGACCAGCTGTACACCTTCCCTTGCCAGACAAAAACTGACAAGCAGTAATGCCACAACATTCTCTGTAGACGAATTTGTGACAGGCGGGAGTTCTGGCAACATACCGAAAGACAAGGATAACGTGCATGACTGTGGCGACACCAAGCCATCAGTACAAATCACTTTGCCAATTGGCGACACCTGTACCGGAACCTGTCAGTTTAGCGTGACGCCATTCGCCGGTACGCATCCATTAGACAGCAAGAAATTCCGTGGCACGGTTGTGGTTTACATCAACGGTAAATCAGTCGGCACCTATTCAGCAAAAGATTCCGGTACTCCGATAATTGTCGAGTACACCTCTACTGGACCAGGTTCTGTGGACATAAAGGCGACTGTCACTGACAGTGTCTTGTATCAAAGCAGCGACTCTGCCACCATGACCACCGTCTGAAGGGGTAAGAAGCCTCACAAGCCTAAAAGCAACTAGAACGCCCGGCTAGATCTCGAGGAAAGTATTGAGGGCATCGCGGACGGTACTAACGCCATGATACAGCGCCGGTTGTTTGCCCCCCTTCTGTTTTGGTCCAATGACTGCCTCGAAACCCAGTTTTTTGGCTTCAACGATCCGCTTGTCGACATAGGGAACGTGCCGAACCTCACCCGATAATCCAACTTCACCGAAAACAACCGCGTTTTTCTTTAGTTGCATTCCTTTGGCGGCCGAACCGATTGCCATGCAAATAGCCAAATCTGACGCCGGCTCGGTAATACGTATACCTCCGACAATATTAAGATAGATATCTTGGTCTGCTAACTGTAATTTGGTGCGTCTTTCTAGCATTGCGACAAGCAGGTTTAGTCTGTTTAAGTCAACACCGCTGGCCGCACGCTTGGGATACCCGTAACTTGTCTTGTTTACGAGCGCCTGAACCTCAACCAAAATAGGTCTAGTACCTTCTAGCGCCGCAAGCACCACCGAGCCATCGCTGACCTGCCGTTCGGCAAGCAGCGCGGCCGAAGGGTTCTCGACCGGTTGCAGGCCCTTATCATTCATTTCGAATATGCCGGCCTCATTTGTGGAGCCGTATCGATTCTTAATAGCCCTCAGTAGCTTAAAGCCACCGTAACGATCACCTTCTAACTGCAGTACTACGTCAACAACATGCTCGAGCACTTTTGGGCCAGCAATATTACCCTCTTTGGTAACATGCCCAACGAGAATCACGGCGGTATTAGTTTGTTTTGCAGATTGCGTGATTAGTTGCGTACTGTTGGTAATCTGTGACACCGTACCCGCTGCCGAGGCGATACTCGCACAGCTAATAGTCTGGATAGAATCAACGATGACAACTCTAAAATTGCCACTCATGATAGTCGCACTAATATCTTCAGCCGCAGTACTCGTGGCTAACTGTAATTCTCGTTTTATAGTCCCCAGACGCTCAGCACGAAGCGCAATCTGATGTGCCGACTCCTCGCCACTCACATACAGAACTGGCTGCGTAGCTGCCAGCTCGTATGCCAACTGCAACAAGAGAGTACTTTTACCAATACCCGGCTGGCCAGCGATTAAATTGATACTGCCTGGCACCAAGCCGCCACCCAGCACAGCATCAACATCCATAAAACCCGTCGTCAATCTGGGCAGGTCCTGTGCAAGCGACGCTCCGACGTTGTTTGTCTGCAAGGCGTCTCCCGAAGCCAACGCACGGGCCGAACCTGACGATGTTAATTGTTCGTCCAGAGTGTTCCACTCACCACACTGCGAACAGCGTCCCGCCCAGCTGGAATGAACCGCACCACAGGCACTACACACATATCTCGTTGTCGACTTTTTTGCCATATCCCTGTCAGTCTAACACTAATTAATTAATTGTCGAGAAGTCGCCACCCTGAAGCTCGCTACTCAGTTTTTGTGTCTCTAGTGCTATCACATTCCGCTGGGCGACCAACTGATTGTACTCGGCGATTTCCGCTTTTGTTTTGCTCAGTAGGATATTGTAATCACGCACCGATTGATTGTACGGATCAACACCTGCATTATATTCGTCGTAACGCTTGGCACTCTTTAGGCTATCCAGGCGAGCCTGTTCGCGGTGAATCGCGTCAGCCTGCTGATCTAAGCTCTTTTCATTAGCTTTTATCGTCGAATTGAGGGATTTTAGACGTTTGTCGTAGGCCGCAACGAGCGCCTCCCGTTTTGTAAATTCAGCCCTGTAATCAGCCGTGAACTGGGCAACCTTTTGGCGATCAGTGAAGTAACGCTGATAGTAGTTTTCCAGCTGGGGCGGCAGATCGATAATTTCAGTTGCAAAAATTGAGTGCATCTCATTGACCACATCGTTTGGCTCGGTCTCACGGTACGAAGCTATTGCGGCCTCGATACGCTTGTCTTTCAGCTGGTGGTTATAGTAATCCTGTAACCACCCATTGATCTGTGCTCGTTCAGTCTCGCTCAGCCTGTCATAGGCAGCGTGGAGCATTTCGTGTGCAGCCGTCACCTGCATAACACCGTCTAGACGGCTGTCTCCGCTGACACGCAATATGAAGATACCGCTTTGAGGAGAATGGTAACAGCCCAGGACGATTGTTTTTTCACTAGTCGTGCAGCGAGTAGCAAAGTAGTCTTTGGCAATAATTTCAGGATGATTAATGTAGTACAAGTGCTCAGCGGCCGGCGTCATCGTATCCGCTTGCGCGAGTGCGCTAACCGCAGCCGTTGGCGTATAGCCAAGTAAGCGAAACCAATCACTGATAGATTGCCGGCTTGACCAGCCTATACCAAGTGCCAATAGTAATGCTACAAGAATAATCCAGGAGCCTCTACGACGTGCATTAGCCATAAGCTCTATTCTATTCGCTTGTTGAGCTATATGCTAGCTCGCCATTCTTGGTAGCGACTTGCAGTATAGAACCCTTGTCGAATTTTTCTTCAAGTAATTCAAATGCGATGTGATCCTCGATAGTGTCTTGAATCAAGCGTCGCAACGGCCGGACGCCATTTTTGGCATCGTAGCCGTGCTCGAGCAAGTACTGTTTGGCAGCGGATGTCAGTTGCATACCAATGCCATGTTTCTGGATTCGCCCCTTAACCTCATCGACCTGTAGATCGATAATTTTGAAGATGTCCTTTTTAGTGAGTGCGCGGAAGACAATAACCTTGTCTATTCGGTTCAATAGCTCAGGACGCATCATTTTCTTCAGCTCATCTCTCACCTTGTCACTATTCGCAGCGTGCAACTCATCCAGATCTTTTAGATCCGTTCTGCGGTGTGCATTAAACCCAAAGCTGGCTTCTTTCTGCAATTTGTCCGCACCAATGTTACTAGTCATAATGACGATGGTGTTCGTAAAATCAATCCTTCTGCCCTTGGCATCAGTTAGGTAACCGTCTTCGAGGATTTGGAGCAGCATGTTGAAGGTATCTGGGTGTGCTTTTTCAATTTCATCGAAGAGTACCAGGCTATAGGGCTGGCGGCGAATCTTGTCAGTTAACTGCCCGCCATCATCATAGCCAACATATCCTGCCGGTGCACCAACCAGGCGCGATACGTTATGATGCTCACCAAACTCGCTCATATCAATCTTGATCATAGCCTTATCAGATCCATAGAACTCACGCGCCAAGACCCGCGCTAACTCAGTCTTACCTACACCGGTTGGACCGAGGAAGATGAAAGATCCAATAGGGCGCTTTTCGCTCCCAACACCGCTTCGATTACGCCTAACAGCACGTGCTACGGCACTGACTGCTTCGTCTTGGCCAATGACATATTTTGATAATGTTTTTTCCAGGTTTAACAGATATTTAGCTTCTGAGCGTATCACTTTCTTCACCGGAACACCGGTCATCCTAGCAACCACATCTGCAATATCATCACTCGTCATGGTGAGGCGTTTTTTGCCCTTGTCTGCAACTTGCAGTGTTTGCAATTCGTCTGTAATCTGGCTGGCTCGAGTTTTGTGTTTGGCTGCCTGCTCGTAGTTTTCAGCATCAACCGCATCTTCAATGCGGGTATTGAGCAACTTCAGTTCCTTTTGAAGCTTACGAACCTCGGGAGACGTTTTGCCCTTATCGACCCGGAGGTGTGCGGCCGTTTCGTCTAGGAGGTCGATAGCCTTGTCGGGCATGAAACGATCATTGATGTAGCGACCCGACAAATTTACCGTGTCTTCGAGTACTTCGTCGCTGATGTTCACCCCGTGGAATTCTTCGTAGTGCTTACGTAAACCCTTGAGAATCGCGAGGGTTTCACCCCTGTCAGTTTCAGGGACCTGAATGGGTTGAAAACGTCGTTCTAGGGCGGCATCCTTTTCGATATGCTTCGTGTACTCGGTGGTTGTCGTCGCGCCAATAAGTTGGATTTTGCCACGCGCCAAGGCGGGTTTCAAAATATTGCCAGCGTCCATGGCACCCTCGGCGGCACCGGCGCCAACAATCAAGTGAAGCTCGTCAATAAAGACAACTGTTCGTTTATCTTTCTCTAACTCACCCATGACTTTCTTGAGCCGCTCTTCAAATTCACCGCGGTACTTCGTACCCGCAATCATGCCCGCTAGGTCCAGCATAATAATTCGCTTGTCAATCAGACTATCGGGCACATCCTCAGTGGAAATGCGCTGCGCTAGGCCCTCGACAATGGCCGTTTTGCCAACGCCTGGTTCGCCGATTAGTACTGGATTGTTCTTGGTCCGACGATTGAGGATGGTAATGACACGGCGTATCTGATCTTCACGCCCGACCACCGGGTCGAGCTTGCCGTTTTTGGCTTCTGCGGTCAAATCAGTACCGTAGACGTCAAGGGCTGTTTTGCGACCTTTTTTACCCTGGCGACGAGTTTGGCTACCATCTGCCACCTGGTCTTCGTCATACTGCTGTCGGTTCAGGAACTGTTCAATTTCATTCATCAGCTGATCGACATCTGCGTTCATGTCTTTTAGTAACAGTGTGGCACGAGCGTTTTTTTGACTCAGAATGCTATATAAGATGTGCTCAGTGCCGCAATACTCTTGGTTGTAATCCTGGGCAATGTCATAGGCCATCTTCAATGTCAGCTTGGCCGTTTCGGACAGGCCTTTAGAACCCATATTAATAACTAGCGTCTTTGGCGTCAGGTTTAGCGCTAGGCGTGCGCGATCGAGCGTAACGCCGGCACCTTCCAGGATTTTAGAACCCATTGACGTATCCTGTGCTAACACACCTAACAGTAGATGCTCGGTGCCAATGTAAGCACTGCCAAAACTTCTCGCAATAGCTTCGGCGTGTTTTAGACTTTGCAGCGCATTATTTGTCAGATGACTGAGGAAGTCTTGGAAGTCGGGAGAATTGGGCATCATATTATTTTACCTCTCTATTTCTACCTAGTATTGTAACGCTGTGCCTGGCAGTGAGCTGTGAGGAATGACACAGCGCCCACGTCACTTGGGAGTTTTGTGAACGTAATTCCATGATAGCTAATTAGCACTCACAATGCAAGAGTGCTAATTTTTGATTTTTACTCTGGTGTTTCGTTGAAACTGACCAGTTCCGTTGTCGACCCGTCATACAGCAGTCTGGTTATGGAAGTATTCTGGAGTTCGCTTTTGATAACTTGCTGGTATGGCCAATTCATAACCAACAACCCTACATATGCACGGAACGTAAAGCCATGCCCGTACAAAAACACCGGGCCACCTTCAGGCTCCACGCCATCCGTGTGTCTGTCAACAGCCGCATACATGCGCCGGGCAGCATCGTATGGCGACTCACCACCCGGCGCTCTGAACGATCCGTTCATACTATGGATATGCGCTACAACATCAGGAGTGTAGACCGTTGCCCGATCCAAGCCTTCCCACTCTCCTTGATCAAGCTCTAACAGCGCGGGATCTAAGCATAGTTCAGGATCAAGACCCATGGCCGACAAGGACAGTTCGGCAGTCCTCTTGGCACGAATGGCTGGCGAAGAGACGACTTTGCTGGGCTTTTCACCTTTAGATACAAAGTACTCGCCCAACCTTTGGGCCTGCCCCTCGCCAGCTGCTGATAATGGTGCCCAATTACTCTGACCACCAATCAAGTCTGGCCGGAGATTCATCGCCGATTCAGCATGACGAATTAGTACAACTTCTACTCCCATTACCCAACAGTATAGCGTATCGCTATTGTTTGTCAGCAAACTGCGATAGAGCCGGCTCAATACCCTCGACTAACTCTTCGAGGGTTGACCAGTCATAGGTAACGTCTGCCATTTCAGGCACATATGTGCCGTCAACCGTTGTGCGCCGAGCCACCACAATTGGCTTATTGCCAAAAAAGCGCCCGACTTCCATCAACATACCTTCAGATTTTTTTGTGCTAGCTTGGACAACAAACAACAAATCTCTCGCTTCAACAGTCTGGAAAGCGTGTTCCATGATCTGACGCGCACCCATATCTTTGTCCCTGAACTCATCCTCGGCAAAAAAGGTACAGTACGCGTCAACTCCTAGGCGAGCAAACTCATCACGTACAGACGACAACATCGGCTCCAAAATTCGATGGTCTTCACCAGTGTGCCGGTAGGCGATGAATGCGCTCTGAATCTTACTCACCGTGTTCTTCGATGGCCTCAAGCAAGGAACTTTCTAGCTCGCTCTTCTTCTTCAATTTCTTCGGTGCAGCCGGCTCTTTCTTGGCCTCAGCTTCTTGTGCGGCAGGTTCAGTTCCTTCTGATTTATCAGACTCAATATCTAGCTCATAGCCGGTTAATTTGCTGGCCAGCCGGACATTCTGACCACTTTTGCCAATGGCGATGCTCAGTTGGTCTTCAGGGACCATGACCTTGGCCTTTTTGTTCTTTTCATCAATGACCACCTTGTTGACCTTGGTTGGGCTCAAGGCATTGATGATGTACTCAGTCGGGTCTTCGCTAAAGATAATGATGTCAATTTTCTCTTGCTCACCAATTTCACTCATAACGGCGTTGACACGCGTACCGTGGCCACCCACAAACGTACCGACTGGATCAACACCTGGTACGTTACTGGCGACGGCTATCTTGCTTCGGACGCCAGCTTCGCGGGAAATGCCCTTGATCTCAACAGCACCGCTGTCCATTTCGGGCACCTCAGCACGAAACAGCCATTCAATAAACTCACGATTGCCACGGCTGACAACCAGCTGCGGGCCTCGGAAGCCTCGCTCTACATCCTTGAGGAACACTTTTAGGCGTTGTCCAGTGTAGTAGCGCTCGCCCTGGATTTGCTCACTGCGTGGCATGATGCCCTGCGCCTTGCCTAGGTCGATTCGAACAATGTTACCCTCGACACGCGCGACGACGGCGTTGATGACGGTACCAATCTTGTCCTCGTATTCGGCCATAACAATTTCTCGTTCAGCTTCGCGCAGCCGCTGCAAAATCACTTGCTTGGCAGTCTGCGCAGCGACACGACCGAAGTCACTAACCTGTTCGTGCACCTCAATGGTCTCGTCTATTTTGGCAATTTTGCGCTTGACCTGCGCGTCAGCCAAGCTGATCTCTAGGGTTGGGTCTTCGACTTTGTCGACAATATTCTTGGTTACGTATGCGTCTACGTCGCCAGTGTTCAGGTTCATAGTGACACGAATTTCTTGTTCACGGTCACCATAGTCACGACGATAGGCGGCGGCCAGCGCCTGTTCGACGACCTCTTGGACAGTGTCTTCGGGCAGGTTCTTTTCTTCGGCAATCAACTTGATTGCTGACGCTAGTTGTTTAAAATCCATTTCCATATTGTTGCTCCTTTCAGTAGCAGTCTTGTGTTGAATCTTCTCTGTTATTCGGGGTGACTTATATAATTAATTATATAAGTCCTGGTATAACGTTCCGTTTACGGCGTAGTGATCGGAAACTGACTCGCCTCCGTTCCACTTGTATGAAAAAATCCGACCTGCTGGCCGGATCTGACAGTCATAATACTACCAAAGCTAGCAATCGTTGTCAATCAGCCAACAATAAGGGGTGCTACACTAGAGTGATGAGCAAAGCAGTTACAAGATTATTCACACAGTTCAACCCTAAGCACTACAACCTATCGCTGCAAATTGACCCTGAGCTAATGACCTTTACGGGCACCGTGCAGATTTCAGGCAAAAAAACAGGACGCCCTAGCCAGCGCATTACCATGCACCAAAAAGGGCTCGATGTCACTAGTGCCCGCATCGTAAAGCACGACAAGAAACAAGGTGAAGCTGCAATTACTGTCGCCCGTATCAACACCCAGAAGAGCTATGATGAGGTACGTCTACACACCGACGAAAAGCTATTTCCAGGTGAATATGATGTAATAATGGACTTTTCGGGCAAAATCACTCGCAACATGGAAGGTATCTATCCTTGCTTCTTTAAACACGATGGTCAAGACAAGAAACTAATCGCCACGCAATTTGAGAGTCACCATGCTCGAGAAGCATTTCCTTGCATTGATGAGCCTGAAGCCAAGGCTACGTTCGACTTAACCCTCACCACGCCCAAGACTTCTGTTGTATTGGCCAACACACCAGTTAAAACACAGGAAAAAACGAGCAAGACGGTCACAACCAAGTTTGAAACTACACCAGTAATGAGTACTTACTTGCTGGCTTTTGCGTTCGGTGAAATGGGCTTTTTGGAGGCCCAAACCAAGGACGGTGTGCTAGTCCGCTCCTACGCCACGCCAGACAACGTCAAACACACCGAGTTTGCCCTGGATGTCGCTGTCAAATGCCTGGAATTTTATAACGAGTATTTTGATATTCCCTACCCGCTCCCCAAATGTGATTTTATTGCGCTGCCCGATTTCGCCAGTGGAGCTATGGAAAACTGGGGCTGTATCACCTTCCGCGAACAGGCGCTCCTGGTTGACGAGAAAAATACCAGTCTGCCAATGAAACAGTGGGTCGCCCAGGTCGTAGCCCACGAATTAACACACCAGTGGTTTGGCAACCTCGTTACTATGAAGTGGTGGAACGATTTGTGGCTCAATGAAAGTTTTGCTACCTGGATGGCCTACTTGGCAGTCGATCACCTATTTCCAGAATGGAAAATATGGGAAGACTTCATTGTCAGTGAGCAAAGCCAGGCATTGAAGCTAGATGCCTTAGAAAACACACATCCCATCAATGTGACTATCAATCACCCAGACGAAATCCGCACCATTTTTGATGCCATCAGCTACGAAAAGGGCGGTTCAGTACTACTAATGCTCAAGAATTACTTAGGCGATGAAGACTTTCGTGACGGCCTGCGGGTATATCTGAAGCGCCATGCGTACCAGAACACCGAGAGTACTGACCTATGGGCGGCCTGGGAGGAAGTCTCCGGCAAGCCAGTCAAAGAGTTTATGCACGATTGGACAACTTTATCAGGCTACCCGATTGTGTATGCGGGTGAATACGAGGGCAAACCTTCACTCCTGCAGGAGCGTTTCTACCTGAATCCAAAAGCCAACAAACGGCCGACTACCTGGCCAGTGCCACTCCTTTGTGAACAATTATCCCTGGAACGAATCGACAAGACAGCAACCGCCGTTGAGCTACCTCAGGATGTTTTACTAAACCAGGGTCGAACTGGTTTTTACAGAACTGCTTACGCCCCTGCTATCAGCCAACATCTAGCCGACAGGGTCAAAGCCGGTGAATTATCGAACCTAGATCGCCTTGGTCTATTGGCCGACAGTTTTGAGGCAGCCAAAGCTGGCTACGCAAGCACCGTTGACACACTGAAGCTACTCGAAGCTTACAAAGATGAAGATCAGACTTTTGTATGGGATGTCATTGTCGCTGTTCTGGGTGGCATTCGCCATACCATGCGTGACGAAGAACTTCGCGAAGCCATGAAGCCACTGGGCCGGGAGCTGACCGTTAGCTTGGTCGATAAACTGGGTTGGGACATCAAAAAAGACGAATCGCATTTCGATACACTGCTGCGTCCGACTGTTTTGGCCTCAGCGGCAGTTTCGGACAATGAGATGGTTGTGAATGAAGCACTCAAGCGCTTTAACGCCATGGCGAAACCTGAGGATGTCGATCCTGACATCCGAGGTGTTGTCTATGGAACCGCAGCGCGTAAAGGTGGTCAAGCAGAATTTGACAAGCTCCTAAAGCTGCACAACGAAAGTGTCAACAGCGAAGATCGCGTAACCTTATCGGCGGCACTCACTGGCTTCAGGCAAGCGGAAATAATCAAGCAGGCACTCGGCCAGATCACGAGCGACAATGTTCGTCTGCAAGATGCTGGCTACTGGGTGGCCTATAGTTTTGCCAATCGCCATGCTCGCGACGTTACGTGGGATTGGATGGTTGCCAACTGGGATTGGCTGCAACAAAACATGGGATCAGACCTGAGTTTTTACCGCATGCCAAATTATGCCGCCCGTAATTACAGTGACGAGTCATTTATCCCGAGCTTCCAGAAGTTTTTCGAATCACACATGAGCGCCGCCTTCGAGCGACCTGTCAAACAGGCTATCGAAACGATTCAGTGGCAAGCCGCCTGGCGCGACCGCGACCTGAATGCCATCAAGGACTATTTCGCGCCATGAACGTACTAATCTTGGGTGGTCAAAGCTCCAGGCATCAGCAGTGGGTACGTGATCTTGCAGCCTCGTTGGCGG
Organism: Candidatus Saccharimonadota bacterium; assembly: GCA_020427965.1. GTDB lineage: Bacteria > Patescibacteriota > Saccharimonadia > Saccharimonadales > UBA4665 > JAGQNT01. The sequence continues at coordinate 12,986 of JAGQNT010000136.1, forward strand.
ACCAATTTGAGACAGTCAAATTTATCGATTACCGGCACTGGCAGACTAATGGAGACCTCGACATCGACCACGAGCTACAAGAAATTTCTAAAGCTACACAAGATTTGACTAATTATGTCATTATCGCAAAGTCAATCGGCTCAGTCTTGAGCATTCTTGCCATCAGCCAAGGAGTCTGTAAGCCCGAAAAATGCGTATTCCTGGGCTTTCCATTAGCGGAGGTTACCGAGCATCTTCCTGGACTTGGCTCAAACCTCCGCGACCTGCCTGAGACAATATTTGTTCATAATAAACATGACCCCCATGGGGATGCATCAGAAATAAAAGCCTATCTACAGGCCAATCGGGTCAAAAATTACCAGTTTTTCGAGCAGGATGGCAATACCCACGATTACGTTGACTTTGATCTGATAGCAAAATTGGCTGCATAAACTTCATATTGCTACAAAATATTGTCAATGAAGTGTTCGACGATGTAGTCACGGCCAGCGACTTCGACGGCAGCCAACTGGTACTGCCCTCGCCACTTGGTTTCTGCAACCCACAGTTCAGCTCCCAGGCGCATTTTATTCAATTTGTTAGTTGTGATGTAGTCGAGACCACTGCCCTGGTGATCAGTGGCGCGGTACTTGACCTCGACAAAGAAGACTGTGTCGTCTTTCTGGGCAATAATATCCACTTCGGCACGAGAACGTCGCCAGTTTAGCTCCATGACAGAAAAACCACGCATTTCCAGATAACCAGCAGCAGCCCTTTCTGCTTTGTGTCCACTATTTGTCGTACTCATGAGCCCAATCCTAGCAGAGCCCGTATTGGTTTATAGCTGAGGCGGTGGATTTCGCTGACCCCAAGCTGTTTCAGCTGTCTGATGTGCTCTGCGGTACCATAGCCAACGTGACGCTCAAAACCATAACCCGGGTGCTTTCGAGCGGCCTCTGTCATGTAGTTATCTCGGGCCACTTTTGCGACGATACTTGCCGCACTCACCGCCGGAACTGTATCGTCCGCTCGAACCACCGCCCTTGCCTTCGGATTTCCATTGAAATAATTGATATTACCGTCGATGATCACTTCATCGTAATTGCAGCTGATTTCGGCCATTGCCCGGTGCATTGCCAGCTCAACGGCCTTACTAAGACCGATATCGTCAATCTGTTCTGGCCATACCCAACCGATCCCGACACTCATTGCATCTGATTCTATGGTTTTCACGAGTTTTTCACGCTGTAATTTGGTAAGTTTTTTGGAATCTTTTAGGCCGATAATTGGTCGTTGCAACACCACCGCGGCAGCCACTAATGGCCCCGCCCAACAACCCCTACCAACCTCATCAATCCCCACTGTAATCATTGAGGCATTGTAGCAGAAGGCAAAAAGCTTGACAGCGCCACAACAACGGCGTAGCATTGACATCGTTGACTTTCCCGTGTGTAAAACCAAAAGTTTTCCAGCATTGGTCGAGAGTTAGCTCTTTGACAGAGTAGAGCTTCGTTTGGTCTGACAACTGTTGGTTACTTCTAGCCGATAACTGCCAGACCAAACACATCAGAAGAAACACCAACAGAGAAACGGAGCATCATCGTGACAACTGACCAGACCGCGCGACGCGGAACCGACGACGACCTCGCGACCGCCCGCATCCCGGACTTCAGCCTCGCCAAGGCCGTCAGCCCGGACACCGGTCTCACCGGCCAGCTCAGCACTGCCGAGCAGGACATGGCCAGGTTCCTCGAGGACCACTGACCTCACCGACCGAGACGAGGACGAGCATGACCAGGGGGTGGACATGAGCTGCTTGTCACAGCTACGGAACCGCGGGCGCATGGGGAATTTCCGTCTCGTCCTCGTCTCACCCCACCGGGTGCAACACTCGACCCGAGCCGGGGACGTGGACGCTTCAACGAGTTGGATACCTCGGGGTATGCCCCCCACACCAACTTCGCGGGCGTCCACGTCCCCTCCCCCCGTTTCTTCACCCCAAGCTCACTCTGTCCTTCTCAAGCATTTCAATAAAAAACACCCGCCAGTGGCGGGTGTTTTCGTTATTCAAATCTCTACACTATTCGCTCGGTTGTTCGTGCGATGCGGCCACGGCGTCTTGCTTGGCCTTCAGCTCGGCGTCTTCAGCGGCTTTTTCTGCGGCCTTGGCCTCTGCTTCAGCAGCTGCAGCAGCTTTGGCCTCAGCCTCAGCCTTCTCAGCGTCCAAGTCACGCACGTCATTAACGGCACGCTTATCAAAGTCAACATTACTTAGGCGAGCAGCCTTACCAGTACGTTCACGCATATAGGTCAGGTAGTTGCGGCGAACCTTACTTCGTTTGGTGACTTCAATTTTGAGTACAAGTGGGCTGTGGAGTAAAAAGCTTTTTTCAACACCAATACCACTCGCAATACGTCGAACGACGATGCGGCTCGTGTGGCTCGCTTTGTTGCTGGTCTTAATGACCAAACCCTGGAAAATCTGCACACGCTCCTTGTTGCCTTCGCGAATTTTCTGGTGCACTTTAACCGTGTCACCACTGCGTACGTCGACAACAGCGGATTTCTTGTAGCCATTACTAATTTCTCGAACAATAGAATCCATAGACCTAAACCACCTTACACTAATCTTTTCGTTGATGCAAGTATATCACATCTGTTAACGTGCTGCAATATCGCCGTGCAGTCTGTAACGGTTTATACTGTAGGGAGAAAATTGGAGGGAATATGGCGGATGACACTAGCGAGGCTCTACGCATACACAAGAAACTGAAGGGTAAGATTTCGGTCGAACTCAAAGATAAACAGTTTAGCTTTGAAAAACTGAAGCTGTACTACACGCCAGGAGTCGGACGTGTTAGTTCATATGTTGCCGAGCACCCAGATGAAGCCCGGGACTACACCTGGACCAACAATTCTGTGGCAGTAGTTAGTGATGGCTCGGCCGTATTAGGACTGGGCAATATCGGTCCAACCGGCGCACTCCCCGTTATGGAGGGTAAAGCCATGCTCTTTAAGCACTTTGCCGATATCGACTCTGTGCCAATAGTGGTCGATGTACACACCGCAGACGAAATCGTTGCCACGGTCAAGGCTATTGCGCCGACCTTTGGCGGCATTAACCTCGAAGATATCGCTGCGCCACTCTGTTTTGAAGTCGAAGATCGACTGAAAGCAGAGTTATCGATACCTGTGATGCACGACGACCAACATGGCACCGCGACGGTAGCCCTGGCGGGACTGATCAATGCCTGCAAGGTAACTGGCCGCGATTTGGCCAAAACCAACATTGTGATCGTTGGTGCTGGTGCCGCGGGCGTAGCTATCGCCAAGTTACTAAAGGAATACGCCCAGCCTCACATTGTGGCCGTTGACAGCCAGGGTATCATCAGCAGTAATCGCAATGACCTCAATGAAGCTAAGCAGCTCCTACTACAGTTCACCAATCCTGATGACCTGGGCGGCTCAATGGCGGATGCGCTCCTCGGCGCTGACGTATTCATCGGCGTTTCTCAGCCGGACTTGTTGACACCTGCCATGATCAAAACGATGGCCAAAGACCCAATTATTTTCGCTATGGCTAATCCAGATCCAGAAATCTTACCGGACAAGGCCAAAGAGGCTGGCGCGGCGGTCGTGGCCACTGGTCGTAGTGATTTTCCGAACCAGATCAACAATGCGCTAGTCTTCCCTGGGATTTTCCGCGGGGCGCTCGACAATCAAGTCAAACAAATTACCGATCACCACAAAATGCGTGCCGCCGAAGTTGTTGCTGCGTTCGTCAAAAAGCCAACCGCAGAGGAAATTGTCCCCAAAATTACTGCCAAAGGCCTGGTTGAAGCCATCGCCAAAGAAATCACCTAGCAAACACTATTCCGCTCATCCTTTTATTTTCCAATGCTTGACGTATTATTGAACGTATGTCGGAGACAACCCAAAACCTGCCATTCCAGACTGAGTATTTGTCTGAATGGTGCGAAAATCGCGGTATTGACCGCTACGATTTCACCCAACTGTGGTGTCAGAATTTTTTAGTAGCCGGATCGCACTTAACAGCATTAACGGTGGCACAAAAAACACGGATAGAATTAGAGGCCAGCCTCCCCCTGGAAGACTGTACTCGAGTGCTGGACCCCAGAATTCTCCCGGGTGAGCATTTCCGACCCCGGCATGTATACAGGGCTCCAGACGGTTTGGGCTTTCGCCTGCAAACAAAAGAGGAGTACCCAGTAGAAGACGAATGGGGCGAAGTAAAACCCGATGCCCCTGTTGAAGTCGTGGAGCGCGATTTTGTTGGCAAGTATCTTGACCTTGATGTCCGCGGGAGCCATGGCGAGGGCAATGGAGTAATAACGGTGTTTAAAAAACCAACATACTTCGCAGTGCCGGATGTAAACATGGGCGGTAACCTATTTGGCCCAACCGAAGAGGACATGATACGTCTGCCTTCAAAATACGATCCGGAAAAAGATGGTGCTTACGTCGCCTTTGGACGACAGGAGGGCTGGGACATCTTTATAGACACCGAAAAACAACGGGGTAATGTCCATGAATCTGATGTTAGCATCGTACTGTTCGAGGAGCAGGCAGACACAGAACTATATGTGGCCGACTTTAGCGAGTTGGCCCATTTTGATCTAGACGACTTCCTGTACATCGAGGAGCCCGTCAAAATACCAGGCTACGCCTACATTCCACAATGCTACGCCCATGGCTGGGAGTGGGAATTATTCCCCACCCTCAGCGAGCTACTGTTGCCACCACTCGACCAAGACTACTGGGGTCCGTTGTGGTACGAACATGAGATCATGATTAAATTTCACCCAATGGCCAGCAAGGATAGATTTATTCGGCTTGATTTTGCCCAACCACTCCGTGCCGATTTTGAGGTCAGATGGCTGAACCGACAGCAACAAGAAAACGGCAGTTTTAATAGGCTGTTTGCCGTGCAGGACATGGGCGGACTGAGCCTCCGTGAGGTCGTGTTAGCAGTGAGCACTCGGCATTTCGCAACCGACGCAGAGATCAAGGAATTCACTGGTCCCGGTCCGAAATTCTAGGCATCGTTTTGTGCGCAATTGACGCAAATTGTGCGCGATTTAACAGAGGTGGTGTTACGTAACATGCTACGTAACTAGTCGACGACGCGGAAGATTTCGTCCAGGGTTGTTTCACCGCGACAAACCTTGAGGATACCATCTTGCAGCATGGTGCGCATGCCGCTGTGGGCGGCTGCTTCTTCGATTTGTTGTGCGGTTAGTTGATTTTGTCTGTTTTCCAGTAGACTACGCATAGCGTCGTTCATCGTAAATTGCTCGCGAATGGCAATTTGGCCTGTATAACCGAATGGATTATCGGCTGATTTACCGGGCTTAAAGAGCTGTAGCCCATCCAAATTGGGCCGTTCAACGCCCTCGGGCAACGTATCGATAACTTGCCGGATCTGATTTAGCTCCGTCTCGGACGGTTGGTAGCCTTGCTTTGTATTATCGTCCAAACGACGGACAAGACGCTGGGCCATCACCAATCGAATCGCCGACACAAACAGTGGGTTTTGACCGATAATATCCGCTAAACGCGTCAACGCAGCTGCGGCCGTCGAGGCATGGAAAGTACAGAGCACCAGATGTCCGGTCAACGCCGCCTGCAAAGCCGTCTTGGCGGTATCACCATCACGAATCTCGCCCACCATAACGATATCTGGGTCTAAACGCAACGTAGCACGAAGTTTGTCGGCAAAACGGCTATCATTACCCTGTTCGCTCGTTCGAACCGAAATTTGTGTGATACCTTCAAACTGATACTCGACCGGATCCTCAATGGTAATAATCTTGCGCTCATCGGAATTGAGTGTGTTCAGCATAGAATACAAGGTGGTCGTCTTACCTGAGCCGGTTGGTCCGACGATCATCACCAGTCCACTGGGTCTAGCGACAATGTCATCGACCACAGCTCGTTCTTCAGGGCTCAAACCGAGTCTGTCCAGTGTGTACATCGACTGGTCTAGGTTGAATAATCGCATCACCACATCCATGCCGTTGATAGTCGGCACCGTTTCCAGGCGCACATTAACGTCAACCTCTTTACCGTCAGCCATGGTTAGGTGTTGTTGAATGTGCCCTTGCTGTGCCTCGTCAGCGCTAGTACTGACGTTACCCGCGGTAGCAATGGCACCAATGAGCACCCGCTGCTTGTCGGGCGACAATCGAGCGATAGGATGCAAAATACCGTCAATACGAAAACGGACGCGCGCATCGCGCTTGCCGGACTCTAGATGAATATCGCTGGCACCCAGCCGGTGTGCTTGTGCCACCAAGTAGGCCAACATGTCATCGGCCCGAACTTGTTCCAGCATGGCAGATATTTCGCCGACTAAGTCACTGTCACTGGCCTGATTGATGGAGATATCCTGGTAGACCACCTTGTCTGGTGGATCGTACAGACGCATATAGTCACGATAACCGGCTTCCGAAATTATGGCAGTCGTGACCTGTTGGTCGGCAAATCGCTGTGCCAGCTGTTGCATGGTCGACTGGGCCGTCGTTGTTAGGATGCCGAATAACAGATGATTTTGGTCGGCCTGCAACGGCACGACCTTTAGGTCGTACATTTCCTGGTTAGACAGCACGTTTTGATACAACTGCTTCTGATTGTTATACGTATCAAAGTAGGACAAACCCAGGATGCGGGCACGCCGCTGGGTAGCCTGCTCTTCGTCATAGCGAGCGTCTTGACTCATACATCACCAGTATAAAGCATGAGCGTTTTACCTGCTAGCGGCCAATCGGTATAGTGGCTGTATGATGGATATTCGTCTGATCGTTCATGACGTGCGCAGCACACATAACGTTGGCTCACTACTGCGTACTGCTGACGGGCTTGGCGTTCGGCATGTGTACTTTACAGGTTATACACCTTATCCGGTGAAGGAAAACGACACTCGACTGCCACACATTAGCACCAAATTAACTAAAGACATTCACAAAACCGCCCTGGGTGCCGAACAGACTGTCAAATGGTCACGTCAAGATGACGTCGTCTCGGTTATTCGGGACTTGCAAACTGATGGATTCACCGTGGTCGCCCTAGAACAAACCGACGACGCAGTACCTCTCGCGACGTTTGAGGCCCCGCCTAGAGTAGCACTCCTACTCGGCCGTGAAGTCGAAGGCATTGAACCTGATCTTGTAAAACTTTGTGATAGCGTAGTTGCAATACCCATGCTTGGTAGTAAGGAGTCTTTCAATGTCGTACAGGCCGCGGCGATGGCACTGTACCAATTTAGGCATTTGCCAAAGCCTGGCAAATAGTGCTTATGTTATACTGAATGCAGTAAGCACAAAACAGACATGATGGCATTCGCAACCAAACAAAAACCAGCTACTCGCCACAAAAAACGAGTTGGCTCACATCACCGTCAGGATAAACACTACGTCAAGCATTATTGGCCGTATTTACCAATGCTAGCCATTGTCAGCCTAGGCATCTTGGCTAACACCGTCTGGACCCAACGAAATGCGGTATTGGGCGCGTCCTCCCAGACAAGTGCACTTAGCTTATTGGATCAAACCAACCAGATTCGAGAGGCGAATAATGTAAATGATCTCACGCTCAGCACTACGCTCAGTCGAGCGGCAACCGCCAAAGCCAACGACATGGTGGCACACGATTACTGGTCCCACAACACACCCGAAGGCGTCAGTCCTTGGCGTTTTATCACTGATGCGGGCTATCACTACCAGTCGGCGGGCGAAAACCTAGCCTACGGCTTCAGCGATAGTCAACAGACCATCTTGGCTTGGTTACATAGTCCCGAACACCGTGACAACCTCCTCAACACCACCTACAGTCAGGTTGGCTTTGGGATTGTCCATGCCAGCGACTATCTTGGCAAAGGCCCTACGACGCTCGTTGTCGCCATGTACGCCAAGCCAGGCGTCAGCCAATTGGTCGGTATTCCCAAAACAGGTAACGTCGAACAAGCCGTCAAGGGTGCTTCAACCCCTGGACATGCCGTGACGCGCATTCAGGTTGCCGCCGTTAGTGGCATCAGTGTCGAAGCCAGCGTCATCGTGGCACTCAGCTCGCTACTACTCGTCGCCTACGTGCTCGGCCAACACGGCATGGCCTGGCGCCGACAGTTGATCAAGGGCGAACAATTCGTACTAGCCCACCCGGCACTCGACCTCGTCATCATTAGCCTCGCAACAGCGGGATTCATCGTTTCTAGAACAGCCGGCTTCGTACTTTAGCGTAATACAACGTTATCAGCGCCTACTAATTCGGCCAGCACCTGTACACCCTTGCCATTTGAATCAATACCGCCGGGCAATCGTATAATCTGTCTATCCGGATCTTCACCAAGTACCAATACGACATCCGTTTCGCCTCGATGATCATCAATCGCTTGCTTTAGTGACAACAAAGCATCAGTGTCGCTCCCCGCCGTCATGCGAATATACAAACGCGCACTCGGGTTGATCGCGGCAGTCGCTGGCGCGGTTTTGGCTGCCGCTTTCTTGCCCGCCTTTGGTACTTTGCGTTTTTTGCCGGTCGCCTGATATTGCTCTGCTTGTTGAATGGTTATCTCACGGGCGTCATCAACCAAAATCTTGACTTCATCAGTCGTGCTGCCATCTCTGCCTTTGGTCGAGACCTTACCCTGGATCAGCACTACCTTGTCACGTTCCCAGATACCAACCGTCTGCTGGTAGCTGCCCGGGAACAGAACAGCCTCGGTTTCGCCAAAGCGGTCTTCTAGTTTTACGAAAGCCATTTTTTGGCCATTTTTAGTCGTAATTTCACGGACATCAACCACCGAACCACCGATTACGACACTCTTGCCGTCGTGCTCAGGCTTTAGTGCATTCAGGGCAACTGTTTGCTCCTCCAGAAAAGCCTCAAACGTTTCAAGCGGATGGCTACTAAGGTACAGACCCAGTAGCTCACGCTCCCACAATAACTGTTCATGAGAAGTATGGGACACCGCTGGTGAATCAAGCGTCAGCTTTGCCTTGGTGTGATCATCGTCCACCGATTGCCCAAACAAGTCCACCTGTCCGCTATTTTGCTGTTTTTGCCAGCGATTGGCGTAGGCCAACAGCATGTCCAGATTGTGTAAGAGTGTCGGTCGATCCCCAAACGCACTGAACGCGTTGGCTTTGACCAGACTTTCCATAGCCTTGCGGTTCACGATATGTGGATTGACAGTCTCTAGGTACTGTTCGAGTGTCTCGAACCTACCGGACTCTTCTCTGGCACGCAGGATCTCTTCGACTGCGCCCGTGCCAACATTTTTAATCGCCGCCATACCAAAACGCACCTGACCAGTTTCGGGCACGACTGCAAATTCCACGAATGATTCATTGACATCGGGCGGCAAGACCTCAATGCCAAGTTTTTTACACTCTGTTATTTCAATTGCCAAGCGGTCAATATCGTCGTAATCACTGGTCATAAGTGCCGCCATGAAGGCCGACGGGTAGTGGGCTTTTAAGTAAGCCGTCCAGTAGGCAATCTGCGCGTAGCACGTTGCATGCGCTTTGTTAAAGGAGTAGTCGGCAAACGGCTGAATTTGTGCCCACAACTGCTTAGCCTGAGCATTGGTAAGACCTTGTTTCTCACAGCCGGCAATAAACTTGGGTTCTTCGGCTTGCATGATCTCCCGTTTCTTTTTACCGATGGCTTTACGGACTAAATCAGCCTCACCAGCCGAATAACCTGCCACCAGCTGCAGGAGCTGAATAATCTGCTCCTGGTAGACCATGACGCCGTAGGTTTCCTGTAGAATCGGCTCTAGGGATTCGTGCAAATACTGCACCCTAGCGGGATGGTTTTTGCCTTCGATAAAGCGCGGTATTTCCGCCATCGGGCCGGGTCGATAGAGGGCATTCATGGCAACTAGGTCGGCAAACTCAGTTGGTTGCAGCTCTTTAAGGTAGCGCTTCATACCAGCCGATTCAAACTGGAAAACGCCGGTTGTATCACCACGACGGAACAAATCAAGCGCCTTGTCATCATCAATCGGAATCTCGCTTAGTTCAATGTCGTTGCCATAGACACGTTTAATGATACGAAGCGCGTTCTTGATAATCGTCAAGTTAGACAGGCCCAAGAAG
>JAGQNT010000137.1 GCA_020427965.1 Candidatus Saccharimonadota bacterium
CTCATCAAAAGTAAGACTTGTGTGGCAGTTTCCCAGCGCATCTGTCGTTCCCGATGCGTGCCCTACTTCGCTGCTACAGTATCCATCCGCACACAAGTTTCCATTATAACGGGTCCACGCTACGGCGGCCGTGAAGTCTACCGTAAGCCCCGAAACGCCATTACCAAATTCATCCCGGATATTCACCGTACATGATCGGGAGATACTCTCATCAGCGTGCACGTGGGAGGCAATCAGCCAGATCGATAGAAGAGATATAAATGTCTTTTTCATTCGTATTGTCTTTCAGCTAGTGATGGAGCGTGTTTTTGTATTACTTCACTGCTTCCAACCGCTCCTTCATCTCCTCATTCTCCTTCTTAAGCTCAATCACATACAGCGTGAGCTCTTCGATCTTTTGAAGGAGTTTGGTCTGCATTTCGGCCAGACCCGCACCGTTTTCTTGCATTTCCTTGGCCGGAGCAATGCCGGGCAGGTGCTTGTTGGTCAGAACAAAGTTTTCGAGTTCGGTTAGGGACATGCGTTTGTACCCGTCTTCAAACACGAAATCGGCGCCGTCGGTGTTTACAACGATCTCGTTGGCGCGGATGCGACCGTTTACATTAAGTTTGTAGGTGTCGTTGTTGGGATCAGCGATCGGACCAATCCACATATTCCCAGCGGCCGTGACGCGGACAAGTTCTGTGGCCGACGCCGGATCGGCATTACCGGTCAGAATCCTGTAAAAACCCGAGCCACCGTCAGCCTCGAATATCGTATTAATCCATGTGTCCGATTTCCATACGTCACCGCTGCCGTACACATATTTGAGATGCGAACTGTTGGCAAACTTAATGTCGCCGTTCACTCCAACGTCAAGTCTTGCGCCGGGGGTCGTCGTGCCGATACCGACATATCCTTCATTGTTGATGACCATCTTATCGGTCCAATTTACCATAAAATTAATTCGCGTCGCCCCACCGACAGCACCACCTGCCGAATGAATTGTCAGTTTACCCGCTCCATCATAATCTACAATACCCGCTTCAGCACCATCGCTCGTTCTGGTAAATGCAAGCCGGGTTTCGCCTAGACGACCAAATCGGTTTGAGGTTCCTGCAGAATACTGGATGTATTGTCCCGTGGAGCCTTTTACATCCAACCTGGCTGTTGATGGGCTGTTTGTGCCAATGCCGACGTTACCATTGTACTCGATTGTCATTCTCTCA
>JAGQNT010000138.1 GCA_020427965.1 Candidatus Saccharimonadota bacterium
CCTGCTCAGCAACATCTAGGTCGGTCTTGAGCCCAATGGCGAGGTCATTAGTGATATGCATACCGCCAACAGGTAAAACGGCCACATACTGTACCTCACCGTCCTCAATCACAATAAGGTTTGTGGTACCGGCACCAATATCAATGACGACCACCCCAGCTTCCTTCTGTTCTCTGGTCAGTGTCGCTTCAGCGGCTGCCAGGCTTGAGACGGTGTGGTTATTGGGTTGAAACTCGGCTTTCTCAAGCGCTCCGTCCAAGTTTCGAATGTTGGGCGTAGCGCCGGTCACAATGTGCGCATAAACCTCTAGCCTAATACCTTGCATACCGACGGGGTCCTTGATATTGCGTTGGCCATCCAGGCTATAGCTCTTGGCAAAATATTGAATAATCTCTCTGTTGGGCGGGAATTGTACCACCGTTGCCGCCTCATCGACTCTCATACGGTCATCTGGGCTGATTTCTCGATTGGCGGCACTGATGGCGATAACGCCGTGTGAGTCCATTCCACTTACATGCGAACCGTTCACATTGACGGTCCCTGCGCGAATCTGCACTCCAGACAGACGCTCAGCTTCACTAATAGCATGGATAATCGCGTCTGACACTTCATCGACGTGGACGACCGCACCTTTGCGAATACCGCTGTTAGCAGCCTTGCCGTGGCCAATAACCGACAACTTGTTGGGGTCGTTTGGATCTAGTGTACCCACCACGCAGCGAACAGAGCTGGTGCCGATATCAAGGCCAACAAAATGGTGGACGTTAGGGTCGCGCATACTAGGGTGAAGTATACCGCTTACCCTTTAAAAAGTACAATTTTGTGTGCTAGAGTTGTGTCAAGATTTCGGCACCGTCTTCGGTGATCAACACGGTGTGCTCAAAATGAGCTGAACGCGAGCCATCGTGTGTCAGCACTGTCCAGTCATCATCAGCAATGTATACTCGGTCCGTACCGAGGGTCGCCATTGGTTCGATGGCTATGGTCATGCCAGCTTGTAGCCATGGACCGGTATGCTGCCTGCCGTAGTTTGGGATATTTGGGTCTTCATGGAGTTGATGCCCTACTCCATGCCCAACCAAATCCCGGACAATACCGTAGCGCTGAGCACCGAGGATCTGCTCAACAGCGTAGCCGATGTCCCCAACTCTCACGCCGTCCCGGACAACACCAATGCCCGCCTCCATGGCCTGCTTGGTCACCTCCAGAAGCTTCTTGTGGCTGGCTTTCAGCGGTTTTCCGGCGATGACACTTATGGCACTATCTGTAATCATACCCTTATAGATCACGCCAAAGTCTAGACCCACAATGTCACCTTCTTTCAGCTGCCGATCTGAAGGGATGCCGTGTACAACTTCGTCGTTAACAGAGATGCATATGACGTCTGGGAAGCCTTGGTAGCCCTTAAAGACAGGTTGGCCACCCAGCGACTTCAATTCACTAGCCGCACGATCGGCCAACTCTTTTGTTGTTATACCAGGCTGTACCAGTGGTTTTAGTGTCTGTAGTACCGTAGCCAGCATTTTGCCGCTGACTCGCATTGCCTCAATTTCGAGTGGTGTTTTAACCCTGGTTTGCACCGGTCTGCCTCAGTTTCAGGGCGCCGACAACATCTTCGTTGACTTCAGCTGGTGTTTGCGCAGCGTTGATATCGTGCACCACTAAACCGCACTCTTTCATGTATGTCAAAACTGGGCGTGTTACTTCAGCGTATTCTTTGTGGCGTTGTGCGATCGCCTCTTTAGTATCGTCAAGACGGTTACGTTTGACGAGTCGTTCACGAACAACACCTTCTTCGATCTCCAGATTGATCACTACCGGCAGATCGATCCGACCTTTGCTGTTCTGCTCTAGCAACCAGTCGACTTGCTTTTTTGTCCTCGGGAAACCATCCAGGATAAACTCCTCTGAAGTGTCAATCAGCTCCAAGACCTTGTCGACGACGTTAATAACCTCTTCATCACTGAGGAGTTTGCCGGTCAGCATTTCGTGCCTGCGGCGACCGGTTATCAAAACGCGAAACAACTCACCAGTCGACAGATAGGCAAAACCATACTCATCTGCCAAGGCGTGTCCCTGCATGCTCTTACCCGCACCAGCAGCTCCCATCAGAATAATCATTTGGCAAGTAACTCCTTGGCGAGTTTCGCAATCACTGCACCATCACCCGCAGCCCCGACCTTGCCTTTGACGGCGCCAATGAGTTGCCCCATCTTGGTAGGCTCGGTAATACCAAGCTGCGAAGCTGTTTCGGTTACGAGTTGCCTGAGTTCATCCTCACCTATTTGCTGCGGCAGGTATTTCTCAATGATGGCCTTCTCGGCTAACTCGGCCTGTGCTGAATCGGGATTACCGCCCTTTTCGTACAGATCAGCGCTTTCCTGACGCTTCTTGGCTTCCTTGGATAATAATGCCTGCACCTCGCCGTCATCCAGCTCGGTGTCACGGACACCTTTTTCAACCTTAACGTATAGTAGTGCGCTCTTTACGAGGCGCAATGTCGAAACAACTTGCTGGTCTTTCGCCAACATAGCTTGTTTTAAATCTTGTTCTATTTGGGCTTCGAGACTCATTAGCGCTGGCCGAGCTTAATTCGCTTGATCTTAAGAGCTTTACGTTCTTGGCGAATAATAGCTTTGGCACGGCGCTCGCGCTTGCTAATAGGCTTAGCAAAATACTGCCCCTGTTTAACCGTTGTCACAACGCCAGATTGCTGGACTTTACGGTTAAAACGGCGCAATAAGTTCTCGAGCGATTCCTTGGAATCTTTACGTGTTACCTGAATCATCGGTGTTTATTGTACCTGACAAGAGGCGTAGATGCAAGGTGTAAATACCAATACTATACAAAATATAGTATTGGTATTTACACGACTGTTGTTTTCTTTTGGCTACTGCGCTGTGACTTTAGAACAATACTCTGTAACTCTTTGAATATAGGGAATTGCTTGTTGGTGTAGTACACCTTGGTATTGCCTTGCTTTTCTGAAATCAAAAAACCCACCTTCTCTAGTCGCTTCAGTTCACGCTGGATATTACCGGCGTCTTCCTTGATAAGCTTAGCCAGGCCACGAACGTGTGTTTTAAAATCAGGATACTTCGCATAGATCACGATGATCTTGCGTCGTACTCTTGATGTAATAAAGATGTCTAACATGTCTCCCGCCTCTTATTCCTAACCGTAAGCTTTTATTGTCATTCAGACAACGTACTGAAACCAGTGTAGCGTGTTCAGGATTGCATTTCAAGCAAACTGACGATCAAAGAGACGTATACTAGGGCTATGTACTACTTTGGGATTTGGGTGCGTAGCCCACGCTATCGTGGCCAGGAGGCGCTGACCTACTGCCACAACCAGCCATTGGCTATTGGCCAGGTGGTGCGCGTCTCTTTACAGCGAGAGTCGGTGCTTGGTGTTGTCGTCAGTCAAACGAAACAGGTTTCTATACCGAACATAAAAGCTGTAGAAACTGTCTACGAGCACCATCGGCTGCCCCAGGAGCTACTAGAGCTCGGCAGATGGCTGATGGCGTATTATCCGACTTCTACGGGTGTCATCAGTCAACTGCTGCTACCGGCACATATACCTGCACGCAGTCAGCAGCAACCCAAACAGATCGCCACATGGCAAACACCACGTCTACCAGATCTAACTGATGAGCAGTTAGCTGCCATGAAAGAGTTAAAGTCTGGGGTCAGTAACCTGTTGCATGGCCGAACCGGCAGTGGCAAAACCAGACTGTACCAAGCGCTGGCCGAGGAATCACTACAACGCGGCAAGAGCGTATTGATCTTGAGTCCCGAAATTGGTCTGACTAGTCAGCTCGTCACACAGTTTGAGGTGTTCGGTAAGCGCACGGTTGTTGTGCTGCATTCACAACTGACTAGTGCAGAGCGTCTGGTGGCTTGGCGCACTATAGTACTAGCAACCGAACCACTAATCGTCATTGGGCCACGTTCGGCTTTGTTTAGCCCGATTCGTCAGCTTGGACTGATCGTTGTCGATGAAGCCCACGACAGTGCCTATAAGCAAGATCAGCCACCACACTACCATACAAATCGAGTAGCCGCCCAGCTGGCCCGCGAACACCACGCAACACTCGTCTACGGCACGGCGACACCCCTGGTCAGTGAATATTATCTGGCGGAACAGAAGTCGGCCCCCATCATTCGCCTGTCACAGCTGGCCACCAAATCAGATCACACGACCGAACTTACGGTCGTTGATCTGAAGAATAGAGATGAATTCACAAAATCGGGCTACTTATCTGACAAGCTCATTCACTCGGTGCAGACTAGTCTGAGTCATGGCGAACAGTCGTTACTGTATCTGAATCGGCGTGGGACGGCCCGAGTTGCACTCTGCCAGCAGTGTGGCTGGCAAGCCTCGTGTCCAAATTGCGATCTGCCGCTTACCTACCACGGCGATCATCATTTATTGCAATGTCATGTCTGTAATTTTCGCATGAATGTTCCGACGAGCTGCCCCGAATGTGGCAATACTGACATCAGTTTTCGGAGCGTCGGGACTAAAGCTGTCGAAGTCGAAATACAGCGTCTATTTCCAGATGCGAAAATCAGGCGTTTTGATTCTGACAACATAAAACAGGATCGACTGGAACAACATTTTGCCGCCCTAGAGCGTGGTGACGTGGATATTATTGTCGGGACCCAGGCTGTAGCCAAAGGCCTAGACCTGCCAAAGCTCAGCACGCTCGGGGTCATCGTAGCCGATACGAGCTTGTACGTTCCGGATTACACTGCTAACGAGCAGACGTATCAGTTAATTAACCAAGTCGTAGGACGAATCCGTCGTGGCCACCGTTCAAGTCGGGCCATCATTCAAACGTACGCTCCAGAGCACCCTGCCATCAAGCTGGGATTGGCCGATGAGTGGCAACGTTTCTATACCTCAGAGCTTGCCGAGCGGAAGCTATACCAGTATCCACCGTATGTATCTTTGCTCAAGATAGCCTGTCGGCGTAAGTCAGCAAGCGGCGCCGAGCGAGCTTGCCAACGTTTGGCCGCCGCGATAGAGGCAATAGACCCGAGTGTCACCGTTGATGGCCCTGCCCCAGCCTTGCACGAACGTTTTCATGACGCCTACCAGTGGCAACTGGTTGTCAAAGCCGACAAGCGAAGTAAACTGCTGGCCGTACTCCAGAAACTACCCAAGATCAGTTACACCTATGACATTGATCCAACAGACCTGTTGTAATTACAGAATCTGACCTCAGTAAGTTATACTGTAGTCAATGAATAAAGACGACATTATCACCTTGCCTCACCCCAGCTTGCGACAGAAGTCTCAACGGGTTGGCATCGTTACGGACGAAATCAAAAATATTATTACCGGTATGGAAGCGGCCACCATAGATTGGGAGGCCAGCCGTAAGCATGAAGTTGGCGTCGCATTGGCAGCTGTTCAGGTAAATCAACTCTTTAAAATCGTTGTTATTCGTAATAATTATGACAACAAATCTGACCACACCTTTACAACGTTGATAAATCCACAAATCACCAAATTTGAAGGTGAGATAGTTGATGACTTCGAAGGCTGTTTGAGCGTCAAAGACATATACGGCAAAGTACCTCGCTACAGTAAGGTCAAGATCAAAGCCATTGACGAAAATGGTAAAGAGTTTCGGATCACTGCCGAGGGCTTCTTGGCTCGAATCCTACAACACGAGATTGATCATACCAACGGCCTGGTTTTCATTGACCATATCAAGGATAAACCAGAAGCATTTTTCCGCCTAAAAGAAGATGGCAAATT
This sequence comes from Candidatus Saccharimonadota bacterium, assembly GCA_020427965.1. Classification (GTDB taxonomy): domain Bacteria; phylum Patescibacteriota; class Saccharimonadia; order Saccharimonadales; family UBA4665; genus JAGQNT01. Next base: position 5,776 of record JAGQNT010000138.1, read on the forward strand.
AGAGGCACTAGACTATGGCAAAGACATCAAAAACAATTCTCTTCTTTGGTAACGAGCGCTTAGCCACAGGGGTAAGCACGGAGTTGCCAGTGCTCAGGTGCCTACTCGCAGAAGGTTATAAAATTGCCGCGATTATTACTAACTACACACAGTCGAACGGCCGACAAAATCGTCAATTAGAAGTTGCCAATTTTGCGAATGAGTACGAAATCCCTCTGTTAATTCCAAGAAATTTGTCAGAAATTTTCGGCCAATTATCTGAGTACCGTGCCGACGTCGGTGTTTTGGCGGCCTACGGCAAGCTGGTACCCCAGTCTGTGATTGATCTTTTTCCCGCCGGTATCGTTAATCTACACCCGTCCTTATTACCTGCCCACCGGGGTCCGACCCCAATCGAGAGCACTATACTCCACGGTGAAACAACCGCCGGCGTCTCATTGATGTCACTTGCCAAAGCTATGGACGCCGGTCCCATCTACGCCCAATCTACCGTTACACTGACTGGTGACGAAACAAAACAAGCTCTGGCCGATCAGCTAGGTGAGCTGGGCGCTACGATGATCCGTGAGCTATTGCCCGAAATTATAGCCGGAACTATTGTCGCCGCTCCGCAAAGCAACGAGGATGCGACCTATGACGCACTGATCACTAAGGCCGACAGTAGTCTTGATTGGCACAAGCCGGCCGAGCAACTCTCGCGAGAAGTCCGTGCGTTTGCTGGATGGCCGGGTAGCCGGACTGACCTAGGCTCCGTTGAGGTTAGTATCACGGCAGCCCATGCCGTTCCCGCCACCATGCCGAAACAACCTGGTCATATCCAAATCCTAGCTGATACAAATAGTCTTGTGGTTGATACTACAGACGGTTACCTGTGCATTGACCGTCTAAAACCCGCTGGTAAAAACGAGATGTCTGCAGCAGAATTCGTGCGTGGATACCAGGGCCGCCTAAGCTAGCTAGTTGGTGGCTGCTGAGCGCCTGGGTCGTACGGTGGTTGAGGTGGCTGATACGGCGGTTGGCTCGGTGGCATTGGTGGCTGCTGAGGAGGCTGTGAATAATCTTGCGCAGGCATTGGTTGGGGC
>JAGQNT010000139.1 GCA_020427965.1 Candidatus Saccharimonadota bacterium
AACCCAATCTGGCGCGGTGGTGGTATCGTTTTCGGCCCAAGCGGCAACGAAAACTACACCAAGCACCTGTCGACAAAGAGCAAGCGCATCGCTGTCCGACAAGCCCTATCTCTGGCTAACCAAGCCAAAAAAGTCGTTGTACTTGACGTAAAAACGACTGGCAAGACCGCAGAAGTAGCGAAATTCCTCGCTGATAACAAGTTGGACCGCAAGGTTCTCCTGGTTGTCGAGGAAAAGACGCCGGAAATCATCCGGGCGACCGCTAACTTGCAAACCGTACTGCTGATCGGTGCGAAATACCTGAGCGTATATCGCATCCTGAACGCAGACCACGTTATTCTATCAACCAAATCAGTTCCTGTTATCAAGAACTGGCTGCTAGCGGAGGGAGCGTAACATGAGTACTCTATTAGTTTACCCACGCGCTACCGAAAAAGCCTACGGCGCAAGCCAAAAGGGCGTCTACGTGTTCAACGTACCGCTTGATTCGAACAAAAGCGAGATCGCTGCAGCAGTAGAAGCACAGTACGGCGTAAAAGTCGTTAATGTTGCGACAGCTGTCCAAAGCGGCAAAGCTGTTCGATTCAGCCGCGGCAAGAACCGTTACCCAGGCAAGACAACTCGAAAAGACAGCAAGAAAGCATATGTGACGCTCGCAAAGGGCGATAGCATTAAGATCTTCGCTGAACCGGAAGCAGAGGAGAAGAAGTAATGGCAATTAAGCAATACAACCCAACTACTCCTGCTCGCCGGGGCATGACCTCTCAGGATCTCAGCGCTATTACGACTCGTAAACCGCTAAAGAGCCTTATCAAGAGCAAGAAGCAAAACGCTGGCCGTAACAACACTGGCCGCATCACGGTTCGTCACCGTGGTGGCGGTGTCAAACGACACCACCGTCTGATGAACCACAACCTTGCAGCCGGCCTTAAGCTGACTGTCGAGGAAATCGAATACGATCCAAACCGTAGTGCACGTATCGCACGTGTCAAAGACCAACACGGTCTATATCACTACATCCTTGCTGATACCAGCATGGTAAAAGGCAAGAAGATCGAAAGCGGCCCAGAAGCTCCAATCGAGACTTCTAACCGCCTGCCACTGAGCCAAATTCCTGTCGGTAGCCAGATCTACGCGATCGAGCTGACCCCAGGCAAGGGTGCCCAGATGGTACGCGCTGCCGGTGCGAAAGCACAGCTGATGGCAAAGGAAGGCGATCACGCCCAAATCCGCCTGCCTTCAGGTGAAGTTCGCAAAGTACGCCTGGAAGCAACTGCTGCCATGGGTGTCGTTGGCAACGTTCAACACCAGAACATCAAGGTCGGTTCCGCCGGTCGCAAGCGCCGCAAGGGTATCCGTCCAACGGTCCGTGGTGTCGTTATGAACGCCGCAGATCACCCTCACGGTGGTGGTGACGGTGGCCGTCACGGTACCGGTAAGGCACCTCGTACACCATGGGGTCAATTGACTATTGCTTATCGAACTCGCCGCCGCAAAGATGTTGCCGGTCTAATTGTTAAATCGCGTCATGACGCTAAGAGGAAGAGGTAAATCATGAGTCGATCACTCAAAAAGGGTCCATTCGTAGATGCCAAGCTCGCTAAGAAAGTAGCTGCTCTCGGCGTCCAGGACCGTACAGTTATCAAGACTTGGGCACGTGCCAGCACGATTACCCCAGACATGGTTGGCCGTAC
>JAGQNT010000012.1 GCA_020427965.1 Candidatus Saccharimonadota bacterium
CGTCATGCTTGAGCTTCTCCAGCTCGCGTATGCCTTTGCGGATAGTCTGGCGGAAGGCTTTCTCCTCTTTGACAAGGACGTCGATGACCTTTTCACGATTTTTCACAACCTCCGGGAAATCTTCGTGATACAGATCGGCAATGACTGGCACGATCTGTTCCATGAAGTTTTGCTCGACACCTAGCTCAAATGCGAACCGAATGGCACGACGCAGCAAGCGGCGCATCACATAGCCTTGCTCTTTGTTGCTTGGTGTCACTCCATCCACGGCCAGGAACGTAGCCGCTCGCAGGTGGTCGGCAATCACACGCATGCTTTCGGTGTGGCTTTCGTACTTCTTGCCGCTGATTGCCTCAAGTTTGTTGAGAATAGGCAACATCAGGCTGATCTGGAAAATATCCGGGTTGTCCAAGGCTGCTGCAGCGATACGCTCAAGGCCGGCGCCAAAATCAACGTTTTGCTTCGGCAATTTGGCAAAGCCCTGGCCGGTTTTGACGTATTCCATGAACACGCTGTTGCCAATCTCCATAAAGCGACCGCAGTCACAGTTAGGGTGGCAGTGCTCCCCGTAATCTTTGTTGTGCGGGATGTGGTCGAACTCGTAAAAAACCTCACTGGTGGTACCACCGGGCTCGCCATTGGGCATATCACTGATCTTGTCGCCGCGCCACCACCAATTTTTGCTGGCGTCGTAGAAAAATATCCGAGCACCCGGCTTCATACCCTTGGCGGCTCCGTCAGCTTCGCTGCCGAGCTCTTGTGTTTCGGCGGTTATGCCTTTCTCTGCGAATAATTCCTGCCAGATTTTGACACTTTCGTTGTCTTTGGGGATATCGTATTGTTTGTCACCAATAAAGCAGGTGACGTACAACTTGGCGGGCTCAAGCCCAACGATGGTGGTCAAAAAATCAAAAAACCATGGTAATTGATCCTTTTTGAAGTAGTCACCCAGCGACCAGTTACCAAGCATCTCGAAGAAAGTTGTGTGGCGATTGTCACCGACTTCTTCGATGTCTTGGGCACGTAGGCATGTCTGACTGTCCACGAGCCGGACACCATCAGGATGCTCCTCGCCCAACAGATACGGTAGCAGCGGTTGCATGCCGCTGCCGGTAAAGAGCGTGGTCGGGTCGTTTTGTGGGACTAATAGCGCACGCGGAATCACCACGTGCCCGTTTTGTTTCATAAAGTCCAGGTAAGCCTGGCGCACCTGCTGCGCATTCATACAGTCTATTTTAACAGAGGTACTAGGTTTGACAAATTTTGCCTACTATGATATTTTTTAATTAGCTCGTCAAGAGAACTCAGGAGTACAAAAGGTGCTCAGCACATCTATGAACATGACGGACGGCTACTGACCATAATCGACCCGGGTCGCCAAAGACCCTTTGACCACAAGGAGTGGCAACATGGAAACCTTCGTGTACGGTGTGAACACGGTGCTGTCGATCGTGTGGAGCCTTTGGGTAACCACACAGATGGTGGTCGCGATCTCGGTGTTCCTTAACACCATGCAGAACCGCATGGACGACGTGATCTTCACCGAGGACAAGCGCACGCTGGTGCTGGGTGGGGCGAAAGTCGCCGGCTGGATCGCCATGCCGATGCTGCTGATCTGGATCCCGTTCCTGGTTCCCGTCGGCATCGTGCAACTGCTCGGCTCGTCCCTGCTGTGGGGAACCTCGATCTGGTTCTCGTTCCGCGCCAACGCAGACATGGTCTACGACCCCTACGGCCAGCTGAACAAGCTGCTCGCCAGTCGGTTCCTGACCATCACAGCCGTGATCGGTCTGCTGATCGCGAGCGCCTGGATCCCCGGGCTGCGTGTCCCCGTCCTGGTGCTGCTGGTGCTGGGAGCCGCCTGGCTGCTCTACCGAGTCAGCGCACGTCTGCGCCACGCTTGAATGCACCTCCATCTTGATGAACTAAGCCCTCCTTACAGAGACTGTTCGGTCCCGTCCTGGGATATACGAACGAGGAGGCACGCCGCGTATGCGGGTTGAGACAGTTGTTGACCGATTAGTCAGCTCCTAGTTCTCCCCATACATATACGCGGCTTTTTCGTGTATTACAGAGGTGGGCGGTGCGTACAAAAATTGACAACACGTGCTCATAAACGTTATAACTATATTGTTCTGTTGGACACCGAGAGGAGGCCATTATGGCCGCAAAACCAATCCGAACGGTGACACAGTGGTCTCTGGCCTTGCTTCTGCTGGTTGTCGTGGTAACGGCAATTCAGAAGCCAGTTCAGGCGGCAGACTTCTTGACTGGCCTTGGCCAGCAGATCTGGGCTCTCGGCGTAGCCGTTGGCGACAGTCTGTTTCGCATGATGAGGCGAATGATCAGGAACATAGAGAAGTCAGCCAAGAGCAACTGAAGGCAACGACCGTGTCACCCCAACCGAACGCACCCCTGGGCGAAAGACGCTCGCAGGCATCGGCCTGTACTCGGGAGAGGTAGCTACGCTGCCATCTCGCTATCGAGAACCCGGGGGTGAAACTCGCTGCGGCGAAAGCCAATCGTGATGTGCGACAACTGTCGCTTTCCACTCCACCAACTTTCAGACCTCTTCGCCGCAGCTTTTCCCAATCGAAAACTAGACCACAATACCACCACCTAGGCATTGGTCACCATCGTAAATGACCGCAGACTGGCCTGGCGTGATAGCTCGCACCGGCTCATCCAGTACTACGAGAAGCCTATTTTCGCCCGATACAGGTCCGTCCTGTATTTGCAGTTTTGCCCCTGTTAAAGGTTGGCGATAGCGGGTACGAATGTAGTATGTTTTGTCTAAATTGGGTTGGCCGTTTATCCAATGGAGATTCGTCAACGAAAGTTCGGATTTCCACAGCCGACTATCGTCGATATCGGTCGTGACGTAGACTTCGTTTTTGGCCATATCCTTGCCGACAACATAGTATGGCAAGCCGCCACCGACATTTAGACCATGTCGCTGGCCAATAGTGTAGAAAATCGCTCCGTCGTGCTGGCCAATGGTGACGCCATGTTGTTCGATGATTGGACCCGGCTCAGATTCGACGAATTGCTCCAAAAACTCTCGGATACCAACCTTGCCGACGAAACAAATGCCCTGGCTGTCCTTTTTCTCGGCTGTTGCTAAGTCAAACTCTTTGGCTAGTTTCCTCACCTCAGATTTTTGATACTCACCAATTGGCATCAGAGATTGACGCAGCGCCTCTTCAGTCACGCGATACAAGAAATAGGTCTGATCCTTATTACCATCCTTCGCCGTTAACAGCTGACCATCCTTCACTCTTGAGTAATGACCTGTCGCAATCATGTCCGCTCCGTCGGCCAATGCCGTTTCCAGGAACAACTTGAACTTCACTTCTTGGTTGCACATAATATCGGGGTTTGGCGTAATGCCCTGTTTGTAGCCGTCGATCATATAATCGACCACACGGTGCCGATATTCGGTCTCAAAGTCGTACATCTTAAAATCTATGCCCAGCTGTACGGCAACACGTTTGGCATCCTGGAAATCTTCTTTCCACGGACATTCAAAGCCAGGTAGATCCTGGCTCCAGTTCTTCATGTAGACACCCGTGACGTCATAGCCCTGCTTTTTGAGCAGCGCAGCCGTAACAGATGAGTCGACACCTCCAGATAGGCCAACGAAGACTTTTTTCATAACACCTTATTCTACCAGATCTCACCCCTGTTGACCATCTGTGAGTATCGTGACCGAAGCCGTCATATACATAGCTAAGGTGCTAAAGCCCGTCCTAGGGCTCGTAGTGAGCCCACAGAGGCCTTCTAGCGGGGGTAGCTAAGACTAGAGACTGCCAGCTTGCTGGCGGCTTTTCTCGATACGTTTACGGATGACGTACAGTTCGTGGCGACTGCCGAGCCAGAACGAGGCAATCATGAATGGGAATAGCAGGATAAGGAGCGCCCACCCTAGCGTCCCAAACAAAGTGTCACCACTATTGCCGCCAGAGGAGGTCCCGGATGTCGTTGAGCCGCTGGTGGTGGTTGTTTTGGCTTCACCATTGGCGATACCGACCAATTGTAGGTAGGCGGTGGTGCCGTTTTTGTCCGTCGCCTTGACGATTATTGAGTACACACCCGCCGTATCGTAAATATGCTTGATATTGATATTGCCCGGGAAGCTAACCGTGAAAAGACTGTCGGCCTTACCATCACCCCACTCGACACTGACAGCATAGGGGCCGCTACCACCGCTCAGCACGATTGGCCAGACCAGTTCAACTCCCGGGTTTGCACCTTTTCTGGCGTAGTTACTGGTGAGTGAGACACGAGAACCAAACTGGGCAAACTGTGCATCATTGAACGTCACCGAGACCACATTACTGTCGGGACCTTCCTGATCTAGCGAGTCATAGACTCTGGCGACCAGGTCGTTCTTGCCGCTAAACAAGTCTATTTTCAACGAATAGCTGCCTGATTTACAGACCGTGGAGCCGACAAAGACATTGTTGGCAAACAGCTTGATTAATAGGTCAGTTTTACAGATACCCGCCACCGTAATAGGCGTTGCGGTAAATGTCTGCCCACTACGAGGTGTCGTGATTGTTGCCGCTTGGGTCGGCGGTGGTGATGGAATAGTGCCTTCAATACCGACGTTGCCGTTTTGTACAGGATCGGGTGAACCCAGGGCGTGCACGACAGCACTAGGGGAAACTGTCAGTACAACCAAGGCCAGCAGGGCTAGCAGTCGTTTAAAATGTTTTGTGTATGCACTAGCCATTACCATTACCTTAATTGAAACCACCCCTGTAGGCAAGCTAAATATTAGCGACGAGCACTACGGAGGATACGCTTCTTGTAGTTCTTCATGTACAGCACAAGACCGACGATTACTGCGATCAACACGACTACAGCGATGATGATATACAGCGGGATGATGAAGAACGTAGTTGAGGCAGTCAGCGCTTGGCTTCCACTACCGTAACCGAAGTTTCCGACCAAGGTGTATTTACCAAAACCTGAGACTTTGCCATTAAGATCTATTGTAAAACGACGGATACTATCAGGGAGAATATTACCCGGAGGAGTCGCATTATTAACATCGTACGTTCCGATTGTCTTGTCGCCTTTTTTGACTAGAATTTTTCCAAACGGTTGTTCTTGAACATTACCGGCATTACGGAATCGGACGATAGCTTGCAAACCGTTCCCGGAAGTAAAGAAGCTGCCAGCGTTATCGTTTTTGGCTGCAGAAAGGCTAGCAACCTGCAAGTTATCTACAATATCGCCTGGAACACGTACCAGTACTAGTGAGGCTACGCTGCCGGCAAGTGACACACTATCACCTTGAGTATTTGTGTTATTAGCGTCAATGATTGGAATGAAACGTACCGCACCATAGTAACCACCACCAGCAACGTTTTCGGGCATTTTGATCGTCACACGAACTTCTTTCTGCTCACCTTTTGGCACGGTCACTGTTTCTGGGACGGTCATATATTCTTTAAGTCCGTGATTCGGGTCCGATTCGCCATTGAGCAAAAGCCCGGGTGCGCCAGACTCGTCATTAGCAGTAAAATCGTTAGTTACAACACGAAGCAATTCCTTGCCGCCTGTAACGTTCTTTACAAGGACTGTGATTGTTTTCGATTCGCCCGGCTTGAGGATAAGATCTGTTCTAACCGGCGCCACCTGCATGCCGTTACCCTTGTCTAAGCTTGCACCACTAACCGTGCCGCTCAAAGCGACCATTATGCTGGCGCAAACCACCACTATGGCGCCAAGGATTGATTGAAATCTTTTCATAACTCCCTTTTTGATTACCTAACGTATATGCTACATGGTATCAAAATGGTTGCGCTTAACCAATACTGATTTTAAAATGTTGCTGTGCAAATGTATGTGAGCGTACTAACATAGGTGCCTGGCGCTTGAATATTTGAAACATTTACGAGGTAGCTAACGGTGTACAACTTATACTCGTCAGCACTCGTTGCGCGAGCAATTTGGTCACCATTCACAAAACGAAACCTGTCAGTGTCGTTATAGTTGTTATTAACGCTACCACTTCCAGGTCCACTAGGATTAATTCCTACGTTTGGCGAACTGTTATTCACAAGGTTGATACCAAATTGACTCGTACCAGGCCGTGAAACATCCTGGGTTACGATAGCAGGTATGGTGTCTGTTCCGGAGGTCATTGTTGTACCGTTGATGGTTACATTGTAACCAAGGGCTGCGTTGGTAGCTACCAAGAAGCGGGTTTGAGCAGATTTTGTTGATCCACTACTGAGGGTGCCGAGGTCGATATAGTTACCGCTGGCAGTGCTACAATCGTAAGCCGAGATAGTAATGCCACTACAAAAGAGTAGGTAGGGTGGGACGGTAGAATTAATGTTGACATTGGTATTCATCACAAAAGCAATGCCACCGAAGTCGGTATTGGGACCCGTGGCATCGGTTGTTGCAAATGTCTCGAACCGCGCGAAGTAGGTCCCGACAGTGTCGGGATTGGTGATACCGCTGATGGTATAACTGACACTCCCGGCACTGGATGCAGCGGGGGCACGTGTCAAAATAATATTATTCGCATCACTGAGACCGGAAACACTAAAACCCGTTTCACCACTTTCGTTTACGAGTCCTGTTGAGGAGACATTCATGCCAGAGGGTGGATTACAGGGATCCGGTTCTAGGGGTGAATTGTCACAAAACTGGAAGCGAATCGAGCCAAGTGCTCCAGGAGTGAGAATGTCGAATTTAAACCGATAGGTTGTTGTTACCGACACGACTGGTTCGCTGAGAGTAATCGAGCGATTGGGCAGTTGTGCTGCTGAGCTATGGAATAGCAAGGGCCCCACTCCTACGACGAGGAGTGAGGCCAGTATGACTGCTATGAGTGCTTGCCGGATAGAGGGGGTCTTTGTAAACCGCATATCCTTATTTTACGTGGTTGCTCTAGAACGTACCAGTAGCAATCAGGTCCATTGTTGCGGTATAGACACCAGCTGGGGTGGTCAGCGAGGCTGCGGCACCGAAGGTCAAGAGACTTTCTTGGTTGTTGACAGCACCAGCGCTGCTCAGGATAGTGTCACCGTAAGTAGTTGTAACGTTGTCACCACCAGTGGTTGTGTCCATGCCGTATTGACCACCGGTTGCGTAAGGAGCGGCTGCGGTCAGGGTACCGGCAGGGGTACAGCGGAGGCCGAATTCAGCTGTTCCGGCTGCAAGGGCTGCTGCCGTGTTACCACCAGAGTTAACGGCTGGAATGTCACACGTTGAGCCACCGTCGCGGCTCAGGCCACCACAAGCGTTACTATTCTTCATGCGGATGATAACACCGCTTTGTGCGTTCGTGGATACCTGGATGTAGGCCGTGTCCGTGTCGACAGCTGTTTCGTCCAAGATCTGAGGTGAGCCATGTCCTAATGTCAGGTCGGGGGTAGATGTACCAGTACAGTCAGCAGTTGGGTCAGCCTTGGAGACACAGAATTGTAGCTTTTCCTGGACGCGGGCGGTAATGTCGATAGCTTCTGCGGTGCTGAGTGCGATACCACCGAAGTCAACAACTGTACCTGGCGTCGCAACGGCCGTCCAGTCAGGGTCGTTACCACTGTAGGTGTAAATTCGAGCGTAGAAACTTCCAAGGGCACTTGGGTTAGTAATGAAGTGTGTGCCACCAAGAGTCAAAGTAATAGTCGTACTACCCGCTTCGCTCGTACCACCAATTTCAAGGTGTGAGGCAGAGGTTGCAGCATTAATGATATCCCAGTCGTTTGTAGTACCACCAGTCATAGTGACGTCACTTGCACCATTAACCAATGCCGACAGGTTCAAACCTGCGGGTGCGGTACATGCATCTGCGTACAATGGTGATGCGGAACAGAAATCAAGAGCTATTGATGCAGCAGCACTCGTCGTCGTAAAGACTACTTGATAGCTGACGCCCGTAGCACTTTGTTGAGAACTACTCATTTTTATAGCACGGTCGGTAACTTCGCCGTATGCCGAGGCAACGCCGGGCAACACAGCGGATGCGCTCAGGCCGAGCACCATCGCTAGTGCCGCGACAGCATACAACGGCCGCGCAAATTTTAAGGTTTTTATCTTCATGGATTTCTCCTGTTTTTATTGTTTTTGTTAGCTTGTCGCTGATGGAATGCTATCACGCTTATGCTACCACTGCAAGTCTTTTTATAGTCAGTTTTCCACAGGTGAACTAGAACGTAGCAGTGGCTACCAAGACATGGGTCATATGGTATGCGCCGGCAGGCGTCAGATTACTAATATTAAAGATGTACGAAATTGTAAAGTCTGTCTGTCCAGTGCTTTTGAGTGACTCGGCGATAATGTCTCCATTGGTGTATTGGTATGAGTCGGCCGTATTGTAACCCGTGGCAACTTGGCCGTAACTAAAGCTGTTGTCCGGTACTTGGACGGGATCCGCGCCAAGCGTGCCACTACAACTACCGGCGCCTGAACCTGGCGCGGTGCCCGGACAAGTGTTGGCTACTAAATTAATACCAAACTGTTCGGTCCCAACCGCACTAGCAGTTGGAGTGCCTGGCGTGGCGAAGGTATGGGATCCAGTGCCTGATGTCTTAGGTGGCGTGGCCTCTGTTGTTACCTGATATCCATCTGCCAGATATGCTTTGACGGAGAACGTTGCCGTGCCGACATGCGTCTCGGAGGTATCGAGTATGCCAACATCAATAGAAGAGGTATTGACCACGAACTGTAGATATTCCTCTCGATTAACATTGAATCCAGCTCTGGCCTGATAGTCGGTACCCTGCGGATTACCAACGGTTAGTTCACCAGACGACTGCTTGGCACAGTAGTTACTTGAACAAGCGTTTAACTCACCGCCATTACCAAAGAATGCTTGGTCGATAGAGTAATTACTTGACGAGGATTGCGCTGCCCACACCACGGCAGGTGGCGCCAGCCAAACAGAGGCAAGTACCGCAATTACACTGATTATTCTTTTCCACGAAACCATAGTGGTCCTACATATATGTCTTTTTGAAGCAAACCGTTTACGCTTTTGCGTCACTAGCTGCTATTATAAACGTAAGCAGATAAAAAATACAGCACCCTATGGAAGAGAAGCCTAAAGACGAGAACTCGGAACCAGAATCAGGTTCACTGGAAGACCAGACTACCGTTGTTGACCCAACAGGTAGTGCGCCTGCCAGTACTGATTCTGGGGCCACTCCGGCCGGCGACAAGCAACCAGAGATAGCTAAACCCAAGCGCACCTTCAAGGATCGACTGCTGCATCAGAATATATATTTACTTTTGTTCTTTGTGCTCATATTGTTGTCTGTTGTGTTTTCGGTGGCGGTCTATTTGCATGGTAAACGAGGTCAGGTCGACAGCAATGGCATATCTTCGCAATCTCTGTCCCCGGATAGTCTGACGCAACTCGCCAATAGCGACGTAACTGTCGGCGACCCCAAACAAGTGCTTACTGTTCAGAGTAACGCTATCTTTGCTGGTAGCGTGCTAGTGCAGAAAGACCTAGAAATCGCTGGCAAGCTAAAGGTTGGCAGCAGCCTGTCGCTGACTGGTATTACAGTAGCCGGGCAGAGTATTTTTGATGATCTACAAGTTACCAAAAACCTGATTGTGGCAGGTGACCTATCGGTACAAGGGAAGTTCAATACAAAATCTATCGGAGTTACCGGCGATGCAACTTTTGGTGGCACGGTAACCGCAACAAACATTGTTGCTAATGCGCTGAACATTAGCGGTGACCTCAAGCTGACTCACCATATCGTTGCCGGTGGCGCCACACCAACTCGCAGCAACGGAAGCGCCCTGGGTAGTGGTGGCACGAGTTCGGTTAGTGGCTCTGACACTTCCGGGTCGATTACCATTAACACTGGTGGTAGCGCCGGCGCCGGTTGTTTTATTACTGTTAACTTCCGACAGAAGTTTAACTCAACACCACAGGTGATCATTTCACCAGTCGGTTCGGGTGCAGCAGGCCTGAGCTACTACGCCACCCGAACCACGACTAGCTTCAAGGTTTGCACCGCTTCCAATCCCCCAGACAGCACGACGTTCGGCTTTGATTACATGGTCCTTGAATAGCAGTCGGTTACGTAGCATGTTACGTAGCACCACCTCTTTTAATATGCGTACGAGTTTTGCGAAACTGGGGCTTTTGACGTCGCTAGGCGTCGAGTAGGACGGTGGCCTTGTCGGCCTTGACGTGCATAACGCCTCCAGATATGCGGATGCGCTTCTCGCCGTTAGGAGCCTGAATCACGAGTTCGCAGGGTTCTACGAGGCTAATAAAGTTATGGTGTTTAGGCAAAATATCAAACGGACCTGTCAAGGTAACCCCCGACAGACTAAATGCCCGTTCGTCAAAAAAGGTTTTGAATGGTGAATAGACCTTTACGTATAGGACCGGCTTGCCGTCGACCATCTCACCCTGACTGGCGGTCGCGGCCTCACCTTCTTTCTGGGGAGTTTCTTTGGGTGCTTGTTCGGGTTTGCCGTCATCAGCAGGCGGCTGCGCAACCTGATCCGGGGCCGGCTTCACGCCCTCGTCGGCCATTAGACGATGATTTCCTCGATACCCTTTAGGGTATCCTCTCGGGTAAAGTCTTCACCCTTGGCCGCACTCTGGTTTTCCATGACGTGCATTTTCTGCGTAAAGAATTCGATGAGCTTTTTGGCCTTGCTATAGTCGGCGCGGTCAGCAGCCGACAGCTCGTTTTCACCAATAATGGCAATGATGCCCTTGAGTGACTCGTATTTCTGTAGCAACGCCTGTACCTGCACGCTTAACAGATAGTGTCGCTCGCCAACCACCTCGGGGCTCAATAGACTGGAGTTAGTGCGGTTAAGGTCAACTGCTGGACGAATACCCTGTTCGGCCACGGCACGACTGAGCACGATGATACTGTCCAGCTCGCGCTGAATCATCTGCACCGCCGGGTCAGACAAGTCGTCAGCCGGCACATAAATGGTCTGCACAGCAGTAATCGAACCGTTCTCGGTACTGCTCAAGCGGTCCTGGAGTGTTTTAACATCAGAGAAGATGGTCGGCTCGTAACCACCTTGGTTGGGTACTTGTTCTAGGAGTGTAGAGACTTCGTTCTTGGCCTGGACATATCGATACATGTTGTCGGCAAAGAACAGAATGTCTTTGTTCTGTGTGTCGCGGAAATATTCGGCGCCAGTCACCGCACTGAGCGCGATCAGGGCACGCTGCAATGGGTTTTGGTCCATTTGACCGAAGTACATACATGTATTTTTGAGCAGATCGCGCTCCTTCAGCGTTTCATACAATTCATGTCCTTCACGAATACGCTCACCGACGCCAGCGAAGAAACTAAGACCACCGGTACTGTTGGCAATGTTGTTGATGAGCTCCATAGTAAGCACCGTCTTGCCCACACCAGCACCACCGATAATGCCGATTTTGCGCCCTTTCACGAATGGCGTGAAGAAGTCGATTACCTTGATCCCCGTCTCGAGTATTTCCGGCTTGGCGGCCGAAAACTTGTTAGATCGTGCTGGGGCACGTAGAATATCGCGACGCTCCAGATTTGGATCGTCCAAAGCCGCCTCGCCGTCGATTGGACGGCTCATAGCATCAACCACACGGCCGATCAGAGCATCACCTACCGGGATCTCCAACCCCTTACCACTACGATTGACTGGCATGGCCTTTTGGATCGTGTGATCAGCCCGCAGGTTTAGACACTGAGCCACGTTACCAGTCAGCAAACTACTGACCATCAACGGTGTCTTGTTCTCGTTTTCGACAAACAGCATCTCGTTGAGTGCTGGCGGGTTGTCGTCGAATTGCACACGAACAACCAGATCACGTATTGATCGAATGACACCTTGAGCCATTACACCCTCCCCGCTGATCGACGCATGCCGTTAATCATCTCTTTGAGTCGCTCGTCACTGACAGCGCGCTTGGCACGGTAGTATTGAATCTTTAGATCGTGCTCGGATTCGTTGGCACGCTCCTTACTGGCACTCATCGAACGGAAACGACTGGCAAACTGGGCGAGCTTACTGTCTAAAATGGTCTGCGACAGGGCAATCTTCAACATGGTTCGTTCCAGGTGAGCGACCACGGCGTAGCTGTTAGGTTCAAAAATATAGGATATTTCGTCGATGACATCACCTTCACCGGTGCTTTGCGAACCTGCGTCCTGGACCGATTTTTGCAGATCGATTTTCTTGATGTCTTGCACCATAAGCGACACGTAGGCTTGGTAAAAAACAGAGGTATTTTTGTACTGACTGATTTCCGCGACCAGTGGTGTAACATTAATGTTCTCGTCTTTTTGGGGTAACTTGTAGTACTTTTTGTACTTTACGCCGTGCTGCGTTAACTGCGTCGCGCCGTGGTGTCCAATGATAATAATGTCTTGTTTGGCCGGATCGTGCTGTTCCAGCATGTAGCTAATCAACTTTTGGTCGATGTCGCCCGAGAAGCCACCCTCGGCCGTAATGGCAATGAACAGGTCGCGGTCAAGGGCTGTCTGTTCTTTTTCGCGACCAAAGCGGAACAGACTATCGATACGCATTTGTGAATAAATACTCCAAATTTCCTGGAAAAATACTTGAGAGTGCAGTACCTGGTCCTTGGTCTGCGCAATCTTCATACTGGCCAGACTCTCGAAGATGTTTGTCAGGTAGGCAATACTGGTCATAGTATCACGTTCTTTGGCTATTTCTTGTGGTCGTTTCATATTATTTCTTTAACTCCACTTGACTGGCCTGCAGGAGCGCCAGCTTGACCTGGTCGTACTCACTGTCATCGATATCGCGCGACTTGCCTGCCGTCTGTTCCTGAGCGGCCTGCTTGAGCTTTTTGATGTCAATAACTGTGTTTTCGTCGGCATTCAGAATAATGTCGAACATCAGCGTTTGTGCCAAGAAATTGTATGTCTCATCAGGCGCTTGATTCATGAGCTCGTAGACCTGTTTACCCTTTGTCAGATCACGCTGAGCCTCCAGGGCCAATTCAGAACCGAAGTGGGCAAACTCCATAGCTTGGCGATAGCGATTGAGTAGTCCAGTCACTTGGCCTGCAATTTCTTTTTGGCGCTTGTTCTGGCCAACACCACCGATACGAGTAACGCTAAGGCCGGTATTGACCGCAGGTCGCATGGTATCACGGAAGATACTCATATCGAGCACCCATTGCCCGTCAGTAATCGACATGACGTTGGTTGGCAGATATTCAGTAATATCGCCACCGGCTGCAAAGACAATCGGTAACGCTGTCAGTGTCTTGTGGTTATTCTTGGTTTTGCCGGCACGCTCCAGCAAGCTTGAGTGGGCGTAGAACATGTCACCAGGATAGCTATCGCGACCGGGACTAACACCGGCGAGCAGCGAAATTTCTCGATATGAGTAGGCGTGGCTGGTTAAGTCGTCGTAAATAATCAGCGCGTCTTGGTTGCATTCGTGCCACAGATATTCGGCAATGGCAGCACCGACATACGGTGCCAGGTAGCTCATGACTAACGAATCAAAAATGGTACTCACCACGACAATGGCTGATTTCATAGCATCGTTATCATTCAGGCGAGTCAGTAGCGCGTCGACGTCACTACGACGCTTGGCGATCAGCACGTACACCACAATCACGTCAGTGTCCTTCTGACTTAAAGCCATCTGCATGGCCAGCGTCGTTTTGCCTGACTTACCGTCGCCCAAGAGTGCCATACGCTGACCCCGCACGATTGGGAACAACTCGTCTAGCACCATCAGCCCTGTCTCTAGCTGCAAATCCAGGGCTTCACGCTCGAACAACATTGGTGCATCGTGAAAGACGGTCCCGACACCGTCGGCAGCAATTGGACCTTTGCCATCCAGCGGCTCACCGCTGACAGAGATAACCCGGCCAATAAAATCTTTGCCGACTTTCGTAACCAACTCGTGGTGCTGCACCACAACGGTCATGCCGGGCGTTAGATCAGTCGTACCCATATGCAACACGACTACAAAATCCTCGTAAACATGGTGCACAAGACCTTTGGTACCGTCTTCGAACATAACGAGGGCGTGGACATTAACTGGGTGTAGACCCGATATTTTGATCAGGAACTTATCGACACCAACGATCTCGCCAACTGGCTGACCTTTGGCAACCAGGCGATCAAAGTGGCTATTGTCACTCATGTAGCTTGGCCTCCATCAGACTGAACGGGTATCGCCGTAGCTTCAGTGGTTGGTGTTGGTGTTGGTGCCGCTACCTGTGCTGGTTGCTGTCTGTGCTTCTCGAGCTGTTGGATCAGGATGTCTCGATGTTTCACAAAACTGGCTCGCAGACTCAAATCGAACTGCTTGTTGGTAGTACGGAGCATGGCACCGGCCGCAATATTGGGTTGCAGGCCAATCTGCACTAACGCATGCGGGTGAATATTTTCTCGAATCCACGTGACTAAATTGGCCGCAAAAGCAGACGATGGATCAGCGCTTAGGCCAACGTGCAGCTGAGGTGCCCTTTTACTGAGGTAATTCAGGCCAGTCATGGCCGTTTCGTGGTCGGGTCGATGCATCAGGTTTAGATTGTTAAGCTTGGCAAACTCCTCCAGCATACGACTGGTTTTGGGGAGTCGTAGTTGGTCAGCGGGCGTGTGTCGGAGCGCGGCTTGGTGTAAGTAATCTTGCAGATTCTCTAGCTCGCGTCGCAATCGAAGAATATCCGCTTGGCCGGTCAACACTGGTGGCAGAGACAGTTGCGGCGCCTGCTCATGCTCCACTGTTAATATCCTCGATTATAGCCTGCTTGTTGACTTCCATTTCACTCAGGATGAATTCCAACTGGTCGGACAGGTCAATCTGATCACCGACCGCCTGCAACACGTAGTGGTTGATAACATCTGCCATGTTTTGTTCGAAATGCTGGACAGCTCGAGCTTTTTCTTCGTTGATTTCTTTCTTGAGCTCTTCACCAAGCAAGCGCCGCTGTTCGTCAATTGCAGTGTTGGTCTTTTCGATAGATTCAATGGCTAACTGTTTGGCATCCATAATGGATTGCTCGTACTTGGCAAACTCCTCCTGGAGTTTTTTGGTGATCTCTGCCTTCATGTACTCATTCAGTTGTGAGGTAGTCAAACGTAAGTCCTGCTGCAAGAACATGGCATTTTCACCGATGATCTTCTCAAAGTGAAGACGGCCACGGTTACGTAGCTCTTCGCGAAAACGGTCGTTAAAGATGTGGTCAACGTCTTCTTCTGCACCCTTCTGCAGCGACTCGACTAGGTTTGCCTTGCTTCCCACGCCGGGTCGCCCTAGCCGAATGGCAACCCAAATAAAACCAAGGCCGGCCGCGGCCAAACAGCTCAGCGCTACTGCAAGCCACCAAATTGTCATGTTATGTATCCCACCTCTGTTTCATCCCGTCTATTCTGTCGGCATTTCACAAAATCAGTGCAATCCGGATACGGTGTATCCAACCCGGACAGCGCTCCTTTGTGAAAGTGCTAAAGCTTTAGTAGTAAATATACCCCAAAAACGCCCAAAACGAAAATAATTACACTACTCAGCACCACCTGGAAAAGACCACGCATGATCGATACCTTGGCGAGCGGGTTACGACCGATGGACACGATAGCGCTACGCACGCCGCCAATCAGTACAAAACCACCAATGGCAGTCGTGAGCATCAAGATAAGTAGACTGATATAAACCCTGACTGGCTGCACCTCTTTGCCAGCAACACCGTTACTGATGCTCTGGAGAAAGGTAGCGATACCCCAGACAGGACCATTTGATTGCAGCGGATTATGTGAAATGCCGATGTCTACCTTGATGCGACCAATCGAAACGTCTAGTTTTTTACCACTGTTATCCTTCAGTGTGGCGGTACTCTCAACATTAGTGGTACCGTCAAAGGCCGTAACTGCCTTACCTAAGACGACCTCCTGGCTGTCTCCAGTCTTCATGCCAACCCCATCAAGCGCTGAAATAGTGATGAGGTCACCCTCCTTAATCGCACCATTCTGGTTGCTGACCAGTACTGGATATCGACCATAGGTAGCAATAAACACTTGCCGCTTCGAAGAATCGCCTGTCAGTGTCAACGCGGCATCGTTAGCCGCAACGACGACACCGTGCATCTCTTTTGATTCATCGGCCTTTAGCGCGGCGACTTTAGTTGAGTCTTTGGGGTCAAGCCGAACAATCATACCTTTTTGCACGACCGAAGAAGTGCCGTATGTTTGCGTTACGGATTGCGTGCTGTCTTGGGTTTTACTGTCGGCGGCTAGCACGGTCGTGGCTGGACTGGTCATGACCAAGACGAGCGCGAAGAAACTGGCTAGACGTCGAAACGGTTTGTGTTTGAGCATCCTGCAGATAAGTATAACCGCTTTGGGCGCTTAGGCAAGAAGTTGTACCAAAGCGTCAACCACCATCGAGACCGCTTCTTTGCTGGTAGGCCGGCCCATCGTGAAGCGCAGCGAGCTCCGAGCCGCGACATCATCCAAGCCAATTGCCTTTAGCACGTGAGATGGCTCATCGCTACTGGCGCTACAAGCCGAGCCGGCAGCGGCCAGAATATTTACCTGCTCCAGTTGTAGTAACAGTCGTTCATTATCCTGACCGGGAAAGGTCAGATGTATGTTGTTGGGCAGGCGTGTATCCTTGGTGCCGTTGACCTCGACTGTCGAAAGTCGTGCAGCCACATCAGCGAAAAATTGTCGTTGGAGCGTCTGTAGACGCTTAGTTTCGTCTTGCCTCATGACTTGCGTAGACTCTAGCGCTGCGGCAAAACCTACCGCGGCTGCCACATTTTCAGTACCGCTTCGAAGACCGTGCTCCTGGCCGCCACCATACACGAGTGGCTCTAGTTTCAGCCCAGCTTTTATGAATAACGCGCCACTTTGTTTTGGTCCGTAGATTTTACCGCCATTGAGCGTCAGCAAATCGACACCCAACCGTGCCACATGCAAATCCAAATAATTGGCTGCTTGGGCGGCATCGGTGTGAAATAACAGTGGTGTTTGGTTGTCTTTTTGGCGCCGATCAGCCCGAATTGTATCCAGTAGATTGGCGATTTTGCGCAGCGGCTGCACCGTACCGATTTCGTTATTGGCGTACATGACACTGACGAGCACGGTGTTGTCATCAATCAAAGCCTCGAGTTTTTGGAGGTCAATCAGCCCATTTGGTGTGACCGGTGCCGGTTTGGAGTCGTATAGCTGGGCAGGCGCCAGAACGGATTCGTGCTCAACCGCGCTCACTACTAGGTTCTTGTCCGGATAGCGCCGCATTACCCCGTGGATAGCCAGGTTATTGGCTTCGCTGCCACCAGCGGTAAATGTAACTTCGACTGGGCGTACTCCCAGTACTTTCGCCACTTGCTGACGAGCCACATTGAGTGCATCGCGGCTTTTTTTAGCCGCCAAGTAGGTAGCTGACGGATTATAAAACACCTCAGAAAAATACGGCTGCATTGCCGTAAGCACATCGTCCGCCATTGGCGTGGCGGCCGCGTAATCCATATAAACCTCTGTCTGGGCCATACGCTTAGTCTATACGAATCTTAGGCGGCAGCCAGGCGCTGCAATTCGTGGCTGGCGCGTTGGTAGTAGATGTGAGTCGCGCGACGGAAGTTTCGCTCCTCTTGTGGTGACAGTGCCTGATACGCATGTACCCCTTGAGATTTCAGGATGGCATTTGGCCGAATATCGTAGCGCGTAGTCATGGCTTGATGCTGACCGTTTTGGTCGTACCACTCCTCGTGCCAAACCCACGTGTGTGGATCCAGGCAGAAAAACTCACGTCGCACACCCTGGGGGGTCGAACCAAAAACCGTGCCGCCAACCCGTGCGAGGTGACGGAGGATTGAACGACGAGCGTTTGCCCGACGCTGGTCATCCGAGCGTCCAATGATACCTTTTAATAATTTGCGGGTCATTTAGGCAGCCCTCTGCTCGGTTTGTTCAGCCACTGGGGTGGGCTCGACTGGCATTGGGCCCAGCAGTCGCATGGCCTCTTCCAGGTCAGCTTGTAGGGCGAGTGCCTCTTGGGGTACCAAACCGCCACTAAGCTCGGATGAAACACCCTCTCTACTGGTTCCAGGAATAACTTTGAATTGTGGCATACACTCGTTTGCTTATACGTTAAATAGCTTTTTGGCATTGGCGGTGGTCGCTGCGGCAAGCGCTTCTAGCGGCTCTTGGCGTAGTTCGGCCAAAAAGGCTGCGACCTCCCGTGTGTGTTTTGGCTCGTTTACCTTACCACGGAAAGGCACTGGCGTCAAGAACGGCGCATCGGTTTCTAACAGGAGTAAGTGTTGTGGAATTGTGCGGTACATCACACGTTTTTCTTCTTCTTTCGCAAAGGTGGCTATACCGTTTACGCCAATGAAAAGTCCGTATTCGGTGGCTTTTTGCATGTTTTCGACGCTATCAGTAAAACTATGCAAGACGCCCCTGATACCCTGATAGGACTCAAAAATTGGCCAAAAGTCGTCAAAAGCCTCTCGAACGTGAAATATCAGAGGTAGATCATGTTTCAGAGCCAGTTCAAGCTGGAATTTTAATACTGCAATTTGGGCCTCACGAGGGCTGTGTTCGTAGAAATAGTCCAGACCGCATTCACCCACTGCTACGACCTTTGGACGGCTCACAAGGCCTGCAAACGCGTCTAGCGCCTCTTTTTGGCCCGCATACCGCTGTGCTTCGTGGGGATGGAGGCCAATTGACGCATACAGTCCACCCCTGTTCTGCACCTGTTTGATGGCTAGTTTACTGTCTTCTAAATCGCAACCAACGCAGATCATCTGTTGTACTTTGTTATCCTGGGCGCTTTTGACGACCTGATCCAGGCTCAGTTCGGGCTTTTTGGCCCACAATTCTCTGGTCGAGCGCTCGCCTTCGCTTAGGCCTACCGATTGAATATGGCAGTGGGTATCAAACAAATCCATGAAGATAAGTGTAGCACCTCTTGTGAGTGTATTGACTATATCCTATAATCATTACAAAATGAGAAACCTTACACCACTCAGCAAGATGGACAATGTGCTTGTTGGCGGTGCACATTGGCTGGTAGATCTACCTGAGTATGCGCCAACTGAGCGAATCGGCATTGATGCAGTCGCCTTGGGCCGCTTGGCAAGATGGGGTGGTTTCGAACATTTGGACATCGCGACTTATGAAGGTGGCGTCGATCAATTATCCATTCTAACGGATGGTCCTAGTCAGGATGGCACAAGTACTGTCAGCACCGCTTCGAGCGTCACGGCTGCGCCAAGTGTTCGGATTGGCATCTGTAATCCCGGAGACAAGCATCCGCTGCAGCCGTTGTACAATCATGGTTCGATTGATATTAACACCTCTACTATTGCCGATCACCTGAGCCGGCAGTCTGGCGGTCAATTACGTGACCCAAAGGCCTGGGCACTTCAGCTCGACGACACCTTACGTCGAAGCCTGCGTTTTGCTACTAGAAGAAACTTGCTTGGCCCAATGCCAGCTGCCGCAACAGGATTGATGTACGGTGTCTTGCCACGATTGATGGATGTCGAATCAGTTGAAGATACCTTCCGTGCAATCTTGCTCATAGGTGGCGCCTCAGCAGTAGTCGTGAGTGGTTCGGCAATGCTTGATAAGATTCCCGGAGAGCTTGTTCGATATTCTGCGTTTGCCGGCATCCAACTGGATCGGCTGGCTGTCGTTCATGGGCAAACCGCTGTCAGAAAACTGATAAAGCCAATTTAGGACTATTCTTCGTCAGATTCTGCTTTGGGAAAGAGGGTGCTTTCTGTGGGGCGGATCATGCCTTCAGAGAAAATATTGCGAATCTTGACGGCCGTGTCGGGCATGAACGGCTCTAGTAGGTCAGCGATTTGCAACAGATCACTGGCCTGTTGGGCGAGTACCTCCCGAAGGTGCTCCATGTCGCCATCCTTGGCAATAGCCCATGGCTTTTCCTCGTCGATGTACTGGTTTAAGCCACGGATGCGTTCCCATACCTGGTCTAGGGCACGGTCAAAGTGACAATCGGCCAGTGCTGATTGATACTGTGAAACATCGTGTTCACCTGGTGGAATGTCGCCAATTAGACCGTTTTGGAATTTCTTGATCATGACCACCGTACGCTGCACTGCGTTACCAAGCTCGTTGGCAAGCTCGTTGTTGTAGGCATCTTCGAAAGCCTCCCAGCTAAAATCACCGTCTTCATAGCTTGGGATGTGCCGCAGGAAATAGTAGCGATACGGATCAACGCCGTACTTATCCAGTACTTCTTTAGGTGCAATGCCGTTGCCCAGTGACTTGCTCATAGCTTTGCCATCTCTGGTAATAAAACCGTGGACGTAGAGCATTTTTGGCAGTGGCAGATTCAAAGACAGCAGCATAGCTGGCCAAATGGCGGCGTGAAAACGACTGATGTCTTTACCGACAACCTGAACGTTGGCTGGCCAAAAGTGCTTGAAGTCGTCGTGTTCGGGGTAACCAAGCACGGTGATGTAGTTCATCAGCGCCTCAAACCAAACATACATGACCTGCTTGGCGTCACCAGGCACGGGAATGCCCCAGCTAAGCTTGTCTTTGGGTCGGCTGATGCTGATATCCTGCAGTCCCTCATTCAGCAGCGCCAGAACCTCGTTGCGGCGCGTCTTGGGCACCACGCGGAAGGTGCTGTCCTCGAGTACCTTCTTGATCTGGTCATTGTATTTGCTGAGTTTGAAAAAATAGTTTTCCTCTTCCAGCTTTTGGTAGGCCTGCGGATGATCGGGCTTCATGCGTTCGGGGTCGGCCTGACCTTCGGGAACAAATTCCTCTTGCTTGACGTCGTACCAGCCAGTGTATTTATCCTTGTAGATGTCATCTTTCATGGCTTTCCAGATGATTTGAGCGCGCTGCTCATGCGCTTTGTCGGTGGTACGAATAAAACGGTCGTTGCTAATGTTAAGATCTTTCATCAGATCGACAAAGGCCTTGCTGAATTTATCAGTGGTTTGCTGGGGTGTTTGCTTTAGCTCTTCGGCTTTTTGGGCAATTTTGGTGCCATGCTCGTCAGTTCCGGTGCTAAAAACAACTTCGTTACCCTGTTGCCGAGCGTACCGTGCCAGTACATCGGCCTCCAGGAGCTCCATTGCAAAACCGAGGTGTGGCTCGCCGTTGGCATAGGCAATAGAAGTGGTGACATAAAACTTATTACTCATATGAGATTAGTTTACCTTATTTGTTCTCTGCTTGATACTACTGTCATCCTGAACTTGTTTCAGGATCCAAACAATCACATTCAGACTTGATAACCACAGATTGGCCAGCGAGCCTCCACTTACTTTTGGCATGATCCAAAAGTAAGCAAAAAATCACGGGCTGCGTTTTACCGCGGGGTACATTCGAAGCAAGCAATGGTTTAGTCAAAAAAACTCGGTCCAGTGGACCTCATACAATTTTTGACGAGCCAAGCACACCATTGCAGCATCGAATGTACTCCGGGTAAAGCCGATGCCCGTAGAACCCCAAGTCAGTGGCAGCACACTACGCACAACTAGTCATTTAGTAAATCTGCGACGGCTTTGGCTTCGGCGTCGTCCAGGTCGGCAAACAGCTGGGTTTCATACTGTTCAACCACTTTATACAGATAATCCTCAAGGGACCTGGGGTAAGCATGGAAGTGCACGTGGTCTACCTTCAGACGACTCTGTTTCATGAAAGGTCGGTAATTTTGACGTACATCGACGCCATCACCCAATTTGCCAATTATCTTTTTCTCAATGAAGAAGATTAACTCGAAAATATCGATTAGTTCCTCGTTCTTCAGTTCCCATGGCTTGGTAATGTGCCGTTTTGGAATGATTAGAAAGTGGCCGGGCACCTTGTGCGGATTGCTCAAAATAACTTGGGCGTGCTTGTTTTCCTTCAACACACGGTCAGTTGGGTCACAAAAAGGGCAGTCTGTTTTACTCATGTCTGCTTATTCTAGCAAACCATTCCGCTTAACGTTTTGTTTACTCCTGTTTTTCAGTACTATTTTGGGAGGATTTGAGACGACAATCCAAGGATGCGACCATCCCGGTCCTTCACAACCCAACCGAGAGGAATCACCATCATGCCCACTATCGAGGACATGTGCGACCGCATCATCTGGAGCGCCGACGTGGCCAACCTCCAGACGCTCGCCGTGGTGTTGGACGAGATCAGCCACCCGATCTGGGTCAAGCTGGACCGACTGTTCACACGACAGCACGGTGATGAGGCCTTCACGATGGTGCGTCGCATGGGTCACCACACCTTCAACGACGCCAAGCTGATCGAGATCCCGTCGAAGCTAGAGGAGCTGGCCATGGTCGAGTGCACGCTCACCAAGCCGGACATGCTCAACTGCATGGCCGGCTGCGTGTCCAACGGCAACTACGACGACCTCGACAGGGAGCTGGACGGACTGAAGCGCTTCGCTGACATCTGCAACTACAGGGGCGTCGCGCCGTGTGCCGTCACCGTGTTGACCAGCAAGACCAACAGCGTGGTCAACGACGAGTTCGGCTGCAACAGCAACAACCAGGTGTTGTACTACGTCATGCAGCTGATCGACGCCGGCTTCAGCGACGTGGTCTGCTCGCCGCTGGAAGCGGAGATGATCAGCCAGCACTTCGGCGGCCGGATCCGCATGAACACGCCCGGGATCCGCATGCCCGAGAACGCGGCCGACGACCAGGCCCGCGTCGACACCCCCGGCAACGCTGTCGCCAACGGCGTTCACCGCGTGGTCATCGGGCGTCCCATCACCAACAGCGACGACCCGCGTGCCACGGTCGAGGCCATCGCTGCCGACATGCTGTCGGCTGCCTGAGAGGAGCATCACCATGAAGGTTGTCAAGCAGCTGGAGCGCTGGGGTGGCGTCGTGACCGATGGTCACTTCGTGTACACCAGCGACAAGCACGGTCCCGCCTACATCAACTTCGACGTCGGCTTCACCCACCCGAAGTTCTTGTGGCAGGTCTGCCGCGCGCTGATCAAGCCCTACAAGGGCAAGTTCGACGTCATCGTGGCCCCAGCAACGGGTGGCGTTGCGCTCGCGGCCATCACCTGGGTCTACGCCTGGATGTTCTGGGCCAAGAAGGTCAAGTTCGTCTGGGCCGACAAGGGCGACGACAAGCAGTTCGTGTTCGAACGGGCCGGCTTCGCCAAGACGGTCAAGGGCAGACGCGTGCTGGTGGTCGACGACATCATGACCAACGCCAACCCCCAGGGCAGCGTCTACAAGCTCTGCCGACTGGTCGAGGCCAGCGGTGGCAAGGTCGTCGGCGTCAGCATCGTGGTCAACCGCTGCGGCGGCACCGCCGAGGACCTCGAGGTTCCCCGGCTGTCGCAGCTGGACACCGTGGACTCCAGCCTGTTCTACGCCCTCACCCCCTCGGAGTGCGACCACAACAAGGACGGCCTGTGCAAGCAGAACGTCCCGATCGTCGACGACGTCGGCCACGGCGCCGAGTACAAGGCAGGGCATCCCGACTACAAGGGTGGCTACGTCAGCCTGCTGAGCTGACACGTCTCATCCAAGGCGTACGATTTGTCGTACGTCCACGCAGCTGCCGGTCTGCGTTCGCTTTTACAAGCGATACCAAAACCGGCACACCCAAGTTTTATTATCTGTTAGGATTTATCGATATAATCACGGCACAGGCGCTCGAACACGCCATTCGTCCAGCCAAACCCAGTTTGCGATGGATAGACACCCTTCACCGGCGGCTTGTCCGGGCTCACCACGTTGTATTTTTCCAGGAACACACCGTAGTTGTTAAACCACTGCAAATTGCCCTTCAACCACTTGCTGGCGATGCGTTTGGCCTCTTTGTGATAGCCGTAACGCTCCAAAGCCTTGATGACCACATACTGTAGCGGTGCCCAGCCGTTGGGGTAAGCCCACTGGGTTGGCATGCTGCCCAATACGTACTGCCCGATGGGTAACGCGTCAGTCGTAGCCATACCACCCTTGTTTTCGAACTTACGGAGTGATTTGACCAAAGCAGCCGCCTGTTCATCGGTAACCATGCCGGCCCACATCGGGAAAAAGGCCGCTAGGCTGCTGACATTGCCGCGCTTTTGCCTCACAAAGTTGTAGTCGTAGTACAGGCCGCGGAGGTTATCCCACATCAGGTTATTCATGGTGCGTTTACGCGCCTCGGCAATCACGTCCCACTGGGCGGCCTCTCGCTTCTCGCCAAAAATGCGAGCCGCTTTGGCGAAGTCAGTTTCGTATTTGTACAGCAGCGCGTTGAGATCGACTGGCAGGTAGTTGAGTGCTTTGCGGTTAAAGCGCGGCGTCATATCCCAGCCACTTTCAGCCTCGGCTAGGTCGTGCAGCATGTTGATGTCGTAGTAGCGGCTCAGGTCCTGGTAGACTTTGCGGTCATTGGGCTTTTTCACCCCTGTCCAGACCGTTTCGTATTCCTGCTTAGCAACTTCGATGGCGTCCTTCAGCCACTCATCACTCAGGTTAAAGGCGTGATAACAATCAAATATGAACGTCGTTAGGAATGGCGGTTGACTGCGCCCCATCAGATAAGTTCGCGATGCATTAGGAATGACTTTGAAGCGTCGGAATAAATCCAGTAGGTTTTCTAAGATGCCAACCACGAGCACTTGATGATCTTCATCGAACATGCCCTGCACCATAAAGTAGCTATCCCAGTAGTACATTTCGTCGTAGTCAAAACTGGCGTTTTCGTCGTAACTGGGTACGAGATATGGGTTTGGCAAGCCTAGTAGGCTTTCATCGTCTTTTTGATGCAGACGCTCTAACTTTTGCCAATAATCGGCGATGTATTGGCGAGCCTCAGAAACGTCAGCGCCATTCAACGCACGATCTGTCGGAATACGGAGCAGTTTCTTGGTCTGCTTAGAAACCTTCTTGGCCTGCGTCTTGGCGACATTGCGAGCTTTGGTCTTGGCGGTGTTAATCTTGTCCATTACTTACCAGACTACGGCTTTTGGACGGAGGCAGCAAGGCAAAAATTACTGGTTTTGGAAGTTTGCAGGCAGTAGACCGCGTGCGTAGGCATCACGAAAGCTCCACGGACCGCCACGTTCGGTCTTGTAGCTCCAATAAAACCAGCCCCGAACCGTCGCGTGAACCTGTAGTTGCAGGGCTATGTAATCTTGGTAAGCCTGCTGGATTTGCTGGTCGCTAAAGCCTGCAAAAGCCTTTGGCGGTAACATGGCACTCCATTCACCCACAATGACTGGGTGAGATCGTTGCAGACGATGAAGTACGCGCGGACGATGCTTGCGGACGCGCCTGATATGCTCTGTAAAATTACGACGACGATCTAGCCAGGTAGTTGACTGATACTGGTGCGTGTCAATGAGCACGTTTTGGAAGTCACCATGCAGATACTGCCGCCACCGTCGCGGACGGACAGCCTCAGGGATAATCACCGCAACATCCTGACCACAATGACGACGAATAATGTCATACGCCTCACGGTAATATTTCGCGACAATACGACGGCGAAGTCCTGTACTTGGCTCATTCAGTAGTTCTATACCCTTTAGTGGTGGCTTACCGGCATAACGTTCGGCTAGTTTACGGATCGTCCTGAGCGAGGCAGCCACATGCTCTGCGTGATCCCAGTCAATGTGACCCCTGCGACCACTGTGATCACGGCCATTTTGACTGCCTGGCGCACCGTGCAAATCAATAATGACAGCCAAACTATACCGCTCGGCCCACTGCATGGCTTGATCCAGATATTCAATGGCTCCGACATAGGGCTTCGCATGGCCAAAAATCCAGTAACCCACGGGGATCCGAACTGCATTGAGACCGTGCGCTGCCATCCATCGAAAATCCGCCTCGGTGATGAAATTTTCGCGGTGAATTCGTAAAATTTCAGATGCGTCTCGCCCTAGCTCTTTGCAAAAACTATACTCGTCACGTGCAACCAGCCCCGCAAACAAACTGGGTGTCATCCACTTTTCTAGCACTAGCCAGCCACCAAGGTTAACGCCTCTCCACTTGGAACCAATATTCATAAATATAGTATGCAAGATTTTAGTAAAATACTCAATTTATTAACAGGGGTACGCAAGTTTAAATTGCTATTGCTTTTTACACTAATTTTTGTTATAATATGTAAAACTCCGCCAATAACACTTTACCGGGAGGTGCTACATGCATCTGTTACAGCCCCGTCCAGCGGAGATAAATGTGTATTCACGGACCAGCCGCAGTACATGGTTAGCGCTGCTGTTGTCTATAAACGTGTTTTTGGCGGCAACCGTGATCATGCTGGCACTATCTCGTTCTGCCATCGCGCTACCGAGCACCACAGAAACGCCCACAACCACCGTCACAACCTCTCAGGATGAAGATAGTAGTGACACTAGAGTGGTACCTACAAAACCAGCGGCCATCATTATTCCCTCCTGTAAGGTAACAACTTACTCATTGCCTGCTGGCTTACCAGTTTCGGACTACGATGATGGTGTCCACGCTGTAATCGATACACCACGCACTTATGCAGTCTATGGCAACTCCGTAAACGCCATTTGGCAACAGATCGCTCGCTGCAGCCCGGTACGTACTGCTGAGGGCCGTTTTGCTGCCAACACTGGTTATAATCTGAGCAGCTACTACGGATATACAACGAATGGCGACGGCACTTGCTCGATGACTCAAGTTGCAATTGGCCTTCATGTTAACCAGGTATACCCCGATTGGATCAATGTTACTGGCAATGACAAGCTAGCTCGCACATGGCAACGGTTCATCACTAACCTGCAAACGCACGAAAACGGTCATGCTGCTTTGGATAAGCAGTATGCCAACCTACTGTACGCTCGTCTGAAAGCCATACAACAGGTGGATTGCAGCAGCATACGTAGCGTCATCAGCCAAACGGTAAAACAAGTAACCACTGCACTAGACCAGGCCAATACCAACTACGATCACAAAACAAATCACGGCGCCACTCAGGGCGCCGTGATGTAAGCAGAATAATCAGTGATTATTCGCGAGGACGGGCTTCGCTAACGTTAACAGCGCGACCTTCCAGGTCTTTGCCGTTCAGCATGTCGATAGCTTTTGCAGCTTCTTCGTCGCTGCTCATCTCGACAAAACCAAAGCCTTTGCTGCGGCCGCTTTCGCGGTCAACAATAACCTTGGCTGATGCAACAGTACCAGCCTGTGCAAAAAACTCTGCGAGAGAGTCGTCGTTTACTGCCCACGCCAGTGAGCCTACAAATAGTTTGTTTGCCATATAAAATGGTCTCCTTATCGCTGAGGGTACCTGGGAGACCAGTCGCTGCACCTCAAGACACTTTACTTATTACCTAGAACCTTCACCTTTAGCGGGGACTGCAGCATCTCTAGTGCGACCACTGTATCACATCTGTTGCAAACTACCAACTACATTTTGTACTAGACTTTTGATTTGTCACATTTATAATAAGCATTAGCAAGTTAAAAATAGAGAGGAGGTAATCTTTTGGGAAGTCCTAGATCTACCGGGCCGAGCCAACGTAACGGTGTTAGCGAGGTACTGACGCGTTAGCCTTCTTTCTATGCAACTCGAGCCTAAGTAGGCCGAATACCTTACCAGTCCTTCATCTCGGAGGGCTGGTTTCTTTTTATGTCGAGTTACTGCCGTGCGGCGTCGATAACCATTGCTGCCAGTGCGCGGGGATCTCGTGTGCTTGGATCCGATTCCAAAACTGAATCCAGCGTACCCTCAGCCGCCCAAGTAGCAACATTCGGCAGGACGCTCACAACTCCAACCAATCTCATCGTGTCGGTACCTAGGTAATCAATGGTTACGCCAGTATCAAGCCCTGTGATAGTATATCCAGCCCGCAAATCACCCGTTTCGTCATCACGTAAGCCAAGGATATCTGTGAGTGTATCGACATCAACTGGAGCGCCGGTGTATTCGGCTGTCAGACGAGTACCCAGACGACCTGGCACACAAGCAACGCGCCAATCGCCGCGTTTAACAGTCGATGCAACTTTCTCGAGTAATTGGAGTGGTGTGAGTGGTCTTGATTCTGGCATTCGGTGCCTTTCTGAATCATGTCATGGTAAAGTGCTACCTGTTTTTTGTCAAACTCCCCCACAAAGTTGCGCTAAGAGACAGCAGTATGTATTACTAATAAAGACATAATGCAACCAATACTTTTCTACACCATTGGCTACCCAGGTGCAGGCAAAACCAGTTTTGCAGGACATCTGGCGGGCTGGTTTGGCACCGAGCATGTTCGTGCCGACCAAATTGGCCTCAATCTGTTTCCACGACCAACCTTTTCACCCGCCGAACGCAAAGCCACCTATCAGATGATGGACTACCAGTCTCGGGAACTTATGAATAAAGGCAAGATAGTATTGTATGATGGGACGCTCAATACCGTCGCCGAACGACAGCATTTAGCTGAACTCGCCATTCAATGTGGTGGGCAAGCTATTGGACTTTGGATGACTGTGCCGACAAGCACCGCCAAAGAACGTGCTGCTCGCCTGCGTGATGTAGGCGTTGGTGGAGGCGGCGGCCGTGTCGTGCCACCAGAAATTTTTGATAGACATGTGGCAAGTTTCGAACAACCAACCACCGGTGAGTCGTACATCGAGATTGACGGCCTGCAACCTTTTGGGTACCAATATCGGTTTCTTCAGCACGCGCTGGCACAACACGGCATCAAACTAGCGAGGATGATCGAGCTCTAGGCTGACGCTAAATGCCACAAACCACAGTGGCGGCAATGGTACGGCTTTAGTTTTAGGCCACGCTGATACTCGGCAACGGTGGCGGCTGTTTGAGCCTGTTTCTGGGTGTCAAAGGCTAATTTTTCGGCGCATGGCAGTGCGTCGGCGTTTTCTTCCATTTCTACAAAGCTGCTGGGACGTCAGATTCCTTGATGTCATAGACCTTGATGAATCGAGCCGCGACGGTGGCGGTGATCAGTGGGAACAGGGCGCCGACCAACAATGCGTTGTGGTAACCGTGGACTTGTGCGGCCATGGCAGATGCGTGAATACTTGACGCATCAGATGCGTGTGCAGCGGCATAGCTTAATGCGGTAGAGGTGGCAATACCCGACAAAATAGCGAGGCCGAGTGCACCACCGATTTGCTGCGACGTGTTAAGTAGTCCGGACGCCAAACCCGACTCATGGTGTGGCACACCAGAGGTTGCAGCGATGGTCACCGAGATAAAGATCTGTCCCATACCCAAAGCGGTGATGACGAGTCCTGGGAAAACATGTGTCCAGTAACTGCCGTCAACGGTGATGTGTGACATGTAGAACAAGCCAGCCGATACGAATAGCGCGCCCGTCACGATTGGGATTTTGTAGCCAATTTTGCCAACGATTTTGGCCATGTTGGTGGCTACGATACCGATGACAAACGGCACTGGTAGGAAACTGAGACCAGTTTTAACTGGTGAGTAACCCAAGATCTGCTGAACATACAACGAGATAAAGAAGAACATCGCAAACATGGCAGCCACCATCGGCAGCTGAGCCACATTGGCGGGGGCCACATTGCCAACCTTGAAGATTCGTAGCGGCATCAACGCGTGTTTGCTGCGTGCCTCATTCCAGATGAAGAAGGCAAGTAGTACGATTGCAAGTCCAAAGAACAGCAGCGTCTCACTACCAGTCCAACCCTTGCTTGGAGCTTGTGTAATGGCGTATACCAGCGACATGAGACCCACGGTCACACTGACGGCACCAGGTAGGTCAAGTTGGTTGTGGTCCAGGTCTGCCTTACTTTCAGGAACATAGTGCCATGCCATGAAGAACACCGCTATTCCAACAGGTACGTTGACGAAGAAGTTCCAGCGCCAGTCCAGATACTGGGTCAGGATACCGCCCAGCAACACGCCAACCGCAGCACCACTCGCCGCTACTGCACCCCAAACGCTCAGCGCCTTAG
This sequence comes from Candidatus Saccharimonadota bacterium, assembly GCA_020427965.1. Classification (GTDB taxonomy): domain Bacteria; phylum Patescibacteriota; class Saccharimonadia; order Saccharimonadales; family UBA4665; genus JAGQNT01. The sequence goes on from JAGQNT010000012.1 coordinate 29,840, forward strand.
CCCGCTCTTTACCCTCTTTGAAAGTTGTCAGAATAATCGATAGTGCCGCTGGTGACATGAAAGCCGCCGTTAGACCTTGTAGGGCACGTGTTGCGTTTAACATCGTCGGATTCTGCGCAACACCGCACAGGAAGGACAATATCGTAAACATCGTCACAGCAGCCAGGAACATTCGCTTGCGACCAAACAGGTCAGCTGCACGACCGCCCAGCAGCAAAAATCCACCAAAGGCCAGTGTGTACGCTGTGACAATCCACTGCAAGCTACTAGCACTTGTGTACTGCAGACTCTTATAAATTGATGGTAAGGCAACATTGACGATAGATGTGTCCAGCACAACCATAAACTGCGCAATTGCCACAATGAGCAATATATAATTTTTGTGCACCACTTTTTTCACCATGTCGGCACCTCCTCGGTCTCTGGGGTTTTTATACTATACTTTGTATAATTTTAGCCCTCCCATTTTGAAAAGTCCATTCGTTTTTTTCGTATTTTTAGAAAATGCGGAAGTCTAAGCATACTCTAAGCACGTAGACGTACTCTATGAGCATGTTTAAATACACTGTCGATACAATCAAGAATGTTAGTCCTAGCACCGTTCTGCTGACACTGCGGAGCGCGGATGACAAAACGTTTGTTTTTCAGCCCGGGCAATACGCTGCCATCCAATTTACTAATGGCGGTCGCCCGTCAGCAGCTCGCTGCTTTTCGATTGTGAGCTCACCCAACGACCGCAACAAACTACAATTTGCGTTTAAGGTAACCGGGAATTATTCGTATCGCCTCAGCCAGCTACGGACCGACGATACGGTATACGTTCAGGGGCCCTTTGGTGAATTCGTGATTGATCCGCAGCACGACCGCGAGCTTGTCTTCTTGGCTGCGGGTATTGGCGTGACGCCATTTGTCAGCATGGTACGAGCTCTGTCGACACAGACGAACATGCCACGCACCACACTGCTCTATGCCAATCGCAGCGCGGCCGATATTCCATTTGGCCACGAGTTAACTGATCTATCTGCACAACTGCCCAACTTTCGCATGTTGCTTCTTGCGGAAGGTGACAGCAGCGACCTTGCAACGCAGCCGGGCCGCATCAATGAGCAGCTGCTCAGCAAAATTAACAGTGTTGATGCAACATACTTTGTCTGTGGGCCGCCTAAGTTTATGGACACCATGGAACACATGCTGCTGGACATGGGAATTTCGCCGGATCGCATTGTGTTAGAGGCTTTTGGTCAACGAGCTTGGGCATCAACCCGTCACCATCAGCTCTTCAATCCTCGACCAGTCTACGCTACCGTTGGGCTAGCACTGTTTCTGCTCACGGGTGGCTTTGTAGCAAAAAATCTAGTCGAAGCTTCGCAGGCACACGCCTCGACGACTACTTCAACAACGGAATCGACCGCCAACGACACCACCACGACCGACGACACTGCGACCGATACCACTGACGATACCAGTACAGACAACTCTACCGACACCACGACCAACTCCAGTTCATCATCAACGAGCAATAGCAATAACTACACCGATTATCAATATCAGTCCGACTATCAACAACCTGTCTCAGGAGTATCATGATCCCCTATCAGGAGAAGCGCTTCGTACTTGGCTCCGATGCAGTCTTAACCATTGTGCACCCGTCCCCAAAAGCCGCTCGACGCTTACTAGCAGACCTTTGGCGACAGATCGACGAGTTTGATGCCCGCTTCAGCCGCTTTCGACCAGATAGTGAGCTATCAAAACTCAATGCATACGCCGGACACACCATTACCGTGAGCCCGGCCATGCTCCGTTTTTTACAGATATCCAAGGACTATGCTGCTGAAACAAACGGACTCTTTAATCCGCTCGTTTTACCAAGTTTGCAGCAAGCCGGGTATGTTGGTGCATGGTGTGACAACAAAACGGTCACGGGCGACCCGTCTTTGGATTATTCAGACCGACGTCTGCACAAAATCGCCGCCCTGCACATTTGCGGTGACCGGGTCGGCTTGCCGGCTGACGCTGCTATCGATAGCGGTGGCATCGGCAAGGGATATTTACTGGATGAATTGGCTGACTTTATCGATGGCAAATGCGAGGGCTATTGGTTATCACTGGGTGGCGATATTATTTGTGGCGGACACGATCATCATGGCAAGCCCTGGACGCTTGGCGTCCAGGCTGCCGAGCACCCGATGGTGATCGCCTATGCCAGACAAACCCCTGGCCAACGCCTTGCGGTTGCCACGTCGGGTGTGACGAAACGCCACGGCAAGAAAGGTCAACGCGAGTGGCATCACTTGATTGATCCGCGCACCGGTTTTTCTAGCGACAGTGACATTTTGACCGCATCAGTTGCCGCCGACACTGCAACCACGGCCGACATTTACGCTAGTTGTGCAGTTATCGTCGGTAGTCAGAAGGCTGGTGAGCTATTAGAAAGCAGGGGCCTGGACGGCTTACTGCAGACACACTACACTACCAAGCATAGCCAACCACTTGTCTCCATTGGCCATCAATTTACCACCCCCAAAGAAACCCTACCCGTATGATCTTCCACCTCGCCGTAACCTCACTCAGCGTCAGCTGGCCTTGGTATGTGGTGCGAGCCGGCGGCCTAACGGCCATGGTTCTACTGATGCTCATCATCGCTTCCGGTATTGGCATGGTGACAGGTTTAACGTACCGATTCATGGAACCACTCAAGGCCTGGGCCCTGCACCGCGCTCTGTCTATCGCCATGATTGGCGCTATGTTGGTTCACATTCTGTTTCTATTGGTAGATAAGTTTGTTAGTTTTAGTTTGGTGGATATCTTGGTACCGTTTTCGGTCAATTATGAAAACAGCACTCTGTTCGGCATCCAGGTAGGCTCACTATGGAATGCACTGGGAATCATCAGTGCGTATCTGTTAGTTATTGTGACGGTCAGTTCACTATTAATTATCGAGTCTCAGAAACGAACCTGGCGATGGTTACACTGGCTCAGTTACCCCCTGGCAGTGATGCTTTATTTCCACGTGTTGTTCCTGGGCACAGAATTTAAGGACGGAATCCTGCGCCTCGCCTGGCTCGCCGTTGGTGCTGTATTGTTTGTCGGCATATTGGCACGCCTACGCCGCAGCAACCCATCAACCAGTACTGCTGATGCATAAGTGAAAATGTTACTTGTGGAAATCCGCTTTAAAGCGGATTTCCAAATTATCTCTGTTATCCGCCAAACGTGAAAGCGTTGACGCTGGCGCCCTTTGGCACCGTAATATCTAGTATCTGCCCTGTCTGAAAAGTCGGTAGTTTGACCAGTTTATACAAGCGCGGTCCATCCAACATCACTCGCCCTTGACTATCGACGTCTGCACCACCATTACTGCTGGCTGTAACCTTTTTGCCATTCAAGCTCAGTGTTACTGGCCTGTCGTGCGGTCCATCCATCACCAAATAGACTTCCTGGGCTGCAAAGTTGATACGCATTACGCTGCCGTCACCAGTGGCGGTCGACTGCCAGGCACTAAGCTTCCACTGGCCGCCAAGCGACCAGTTTTGAGGCGTCAACTGCTGCGCCAAATGGTAATTAACCGACACATCAGCCTTGAATTCGGATTCATTGGCAAAGCGCTCGCCCCGCTGGTAACCCAAATACGTTTCGGGTGTTTGGCCGACATGCTGCTGTGCTCCATCAACCCTGGTGATTGTATTGTTCACGGACTGACCCGTCTCCTTCAACAGATCTTGGATGATGCCTTCCGTTTCGTCGTACGCACCTTCACCAAAGTGTGTGTATCGGACCTGTCCGTCCTTGTCTATTAGGTATTTGGCCGGCCAATATTGGTTCTCGTACGCTCGCCAAGTAGCAAAGTTATTATCCATAGCCACCGGATACTTAATGCCTTCTTCTTTGACGGCATTGGCCACATTGGCTTTGACTTTTTCAAAGGCAAACTCCGGCGCGTGCACCCCGATAATTACAAAACCTTTGTCGTGGTATCGGTCATACCACTTGTTTAGATACGGCTGGGTACGCTGACAGTTGATGCAGCTATAGGTCCAGAAATCGATCAACACAACCTTGCCGCGTAGCTCCTGTAGTGTCAGCGGATCGGTGTTTATCCAGTCAACAATACCGGTCAGTTCTGGTGCGTCGTATGGGTTGACATTGTAGTGCTGCTTGTCTGACGACGCACTCGACGACGATTGAGTCGAACTATTATTGCTAGCCGGGATTAGCTTTTCCTCCAGCTGCAACAGGTTTAAGACGTCTTTATCGACCAACCATGTCTGTACCTTCTTGTCCCAGCCGGTAATGATGAACAGTCCGACCAGAATAAACAGGACGGCGATAGCGCGCTGAAACCAGCCCTTCGGGTTTGTTGCCCATTTGGCGTTCTCCAACAGTCTGCGTCCGAGGAGTGCCACCGCCAGCAGGGCAATTGCCAATCCCAGGCAGTAGATTGCAAGGTAAATAACACCGAGTGCTGCGTTGGTTGGCAGTACCGTCGCCAACACCCAGGCATAGGTCGGGCTACAGCTACTAAACACCGGGCCCAGAGCGGCCCCCGTTAAAATTGCCGATACCGTCTGATTTTTGTTTTGGTAGGCCTTGCCGAGTAGCTTTTGTGATCGATGTTCGATGCCAAGTCGGCCAATCACCTGTGCCCACGCATCTGGGAACAGCATAAAAATTCCCAGCGCAATCACCAGTCCGCCTGAAAAGTACACCCACACCATCGGATTGACGCCAATCAACACGGTCGACGCTTTTAGAAGAATCGTGAACAAGATCAACGAGGCGACCAAGCTGGCAATGATAATGTATGGCCGACGTTTGTCCCGGGCGCTCGGATCCAGGCTACCGCCAAGAATCACCGGCAACAGTGGGAGAACACACGGTGCAAACGCCGTTAACAAACCAGCCAAAAACGAAAGTACTGCAGTTACCATACTAACCCTGTACGCCCGCCAAAACAGCCTCCAGGTTGCTGGCAGTCCACTTTGCGACTTTGTTGCCCTTGTCATCTACCTGCACGAATGTATATTGGTACGTCACGCCGTACTTTTGCCTCAGTGCAGTTTGTGTATCAAAGTCTGTTTTGATGATGGTTACCCCGGCCGGAATCCTGGATGGATCATTAGTGATCTCCCGATCAATGCCCTGGCAGGTTGGACACCAGCTGGCGTGGAAAAAGTACACCTTTTTGCTGTCGGCATACTTGTCTGGATTGGCATTGTAGTCGGCTAAGGTTACATAGCGGCCGCTTTTTGCCATGGCATCTTCGCTGTTGGCCGAGGTGTCCGTAGCCTCATCCTTTGTCATCGCGTCATGTGATTCCGTAGCTGACATAGCGTCACTACTCTTGTCGCGCGTCAGGGCAAATGTTACGCCCCCCAACAATGCGAGTCCCACTATGGTTGCAATTAATATTTTGGCTGTCTTGCCCATTTTTCCCTCCCTTTACTGTGCTGTGTCGTGCGTCATCGTGTCAGTCGTACTATCGGATGTGGCGTCATCTTTCATCATGGTGTCAGTGGATGAATCATCCTTCATCATGGCAGCATCTTCTTGTGCTTTTTGGAGTTGAGTTTTAGTGTCTTTGAGCATCATGGCGTTACTTTCAGCTGTTTTTTGCGCCTGTTCTTTGTCATTTTTTTGCACCAAACCATAAGCCACACCGCCGACACCTAGCAATACTGCTACCACTACGACGATAATTACATTTCTACTCATCTTGATACCCTCCAGTTTGTTAATGACTCTAGTCTAAGATGGGCTTCCCTGATGTGTCAAGTTAACTTTACATTTCTATCTGTTAAGATATTTGCCAATAAGCTTGGCTAAGATCATCACACTTAGGATCGTAGCTAGGAGTGCGGTAGATTCGTGACGGAATGTTTCGATTACCAGAAATACCGTAATGGTCACCGCCCCGGCCAGAAAACCGAATCGATCACTACCTAGTAGTATCTGCGCCTCTCGTTCGTCTCGGGGGTTTTCGCGCCAGATTAGCACGGCAAATAGGGCAAAAGCAGCCACAAACAAACCTATCAGAATCATCGCCAGTTGGCTGGGCATAAAGTGACCAAACAGGTTGGAGCCTAGCAGCAAGCTGGCGACGGCCACCAAGCCAATCAAGATATCGCGATGGTTGTCTTTGACGAATTTCATATCCAGAACAGCTCCTCTACCGATTTACCGAGTGTCTTAGCTAATTTTAATGCAAGCAGCACACTAGGGGTGTAATTACCCTTTTCGATTGCAATAATTGTTTGCCGCGTTACACCAACCGCATTGGCTAATTCTGCCTGCGTCAGTTTACGTGCCTTGCGAGCTACGGCGACCGCATTCTCTGGTACCTCTTGCTGCTTGTAGAACATAATGTAAAGCTAACTTTACTCTAAGTGCTTGGCGAGGTCAACGTATGTTCTGTATTTGGAAATCCGCTTTAAAGCGGATTTCCAAGTACCTTCACTCAAATAGCTGTGCCAAGCGCTTGTTTTAGCTGTTGGCAGTCTAGGACACGAATTTTTTTGCCAACAACATCCACCCAACCCTCTTTCTTCATGCGACCCATTTCGCGACTGACTGTTTCGCGAGACAGACCTGAGCGCGCAGCCAAATCTACCTCTGTTAAATCCAACAAACATTTGCCTGCGGTTTGTTTTTCACCAATACGACGGCACTCAATGATAAGTTCGTATATTAAACGACTCCGAGCGGTGCCAGACATGAGATGCACCACGCGGCCGAGTAAGCCGTCAGTACCGCGGTACACTCTGCTAAGTAGATCATAGGTAACGTCTGGGTTGTCCCTTAGGAACGCCACCGCGTCGTCCGGTGGCACTACATGTAGCTCTGTTTCCACTTCGGTTTTTGCAAAATAGCGATTCGGTGTCCGGTTGATGGCCCATGACATGGGGAAAAAGGCACCCTGCTTAAATACATTGAGTACGATCTCATCGCCACGATACGAAACATCATACTGTCGCACTCTGCCTTTGGTAATGTAGAAGATATGCTCCGGATCCTCATTAGCGAATACCAAAATCTGCCCCTTCGGATAGGTGTGCTTAGGATATTTTGAGAAAAAGTCGTGAATCTTATCTGTCACATCGGCCATTAGTCTACTCTCCTATCAGTAACTATACCCCTGTTGAGGTAAACAAAAAAGCACCAGCGATTACTATTTAAGAAGAGTTCGATACACTAAAGCGGCAACCTTGGCATGTTCTTTAGAATCGATATGTATTCCATCGACGCCAGGCTTAATATCACCCAGAGACACAAAGCCAATGTCTAATATTGTAGAGAGCTGTTTGTATGCTTCAGTGAGTTCTTTGGATTTTTGTGTTGCCCCAAGATACTTGTCACCCTCACGACAGTAATCGGTATCTTCGTTTATTATTGGTGGCGCTAACAGTATAATATCGGGCTTAGTATCCTTAAACTGGGATGGTCTTTTTTTACCAAAGTCAAAAGATTACGCATACTCTCAGCAACCTGGCTCGCTGACATGTCCATATCATGCTTTAGTTCATTTGTCCCCAGAAGGACAACCACAACATCTAGTGGATCGTGTGTATCGAGTGCGGCTTCAATATAGTCTAATGCCCGTCTACCCTCTTTACCTGGACGCGGATCGCCATTCTCAATACCTCTAGAATTAAGATTCTCTTCTATTACCTCATACCCATTACCGAGCAGCACTTGAAGTCGTCCAGGCCAGCGGGTTTGAACATCATACCTCAGGTGTTTAGTTCCAGGCTGGTAGCCCCACGATAAGGAATCGCCAAATACCATAATTCGCGTTGCTTTTGGATTCACATTCATAGTAGGAGTATACCAAAACAAAAGCACTCTGCTTTTCAGCAAAGTGCTTTTGGTGGAGCTGCCGGGTACCCGTTCGCTTCGCTCACTTGTTTAGAGCTTACACGATTGCAAACCAGTTTGCATCGGTAAACTCTCTTGCGGATTGCCACTGGCAATCCTCACCCTCACGGGGCATTACCCGAAATAGTTGCATGAAAGAAAACACTCCACCAAATGGTGGAGTGTTTTCTTTGGTGGAGCTGCCGGGTACTGCCCCCGGGTCCGCCGGTTTATCTTGGTTAGTCGTCTACAGGCTTAGTCCGTTTTAGAATCTTAGCGCTCGGGTATCGAAGCGGACAAACATTCCGAACGAGCAATCCTAATCTTAGCAATCACTACGGATGGGAGTGACTGGGCATCCAGAAAATATGAAACGCCTTTCAGCTATCTGGTGTCGTATCAGGCGTTGCGGTAGCAACTTAGGCTACTGCGAATGCGCGCTGCGGGAATAATGCCGTAGCGACGCGGTTCCAAACTTTTGCAGTTATGGATTGTGTCTATGCGCTGACAAGCGACCTGCGAATCTAACCGATAAAGTCCAACGTCGAGCTTAAAATTCAGCCCCCCAAATAACTGTACCGCGTCAGAAATGTCGAAATGAATTCGCCATTCTCTGCCGCTTGTAGACGCATTGCTGCGTTGAAAGCTGTGTTGCTCCCTCGCCGTACTCAAGTACGGCTCAGTCCGCTACTCGCTCTCGCCTTGCACTGCATCCACATACAGTGATTTGGGCAACTGAGTTTGGTTGCTAACGTGCTAAAAGCACATTATACCATAAATATAAGCGTTTTAGCTAGTACTCTTATAGATGCTGTGCCAGTCAGCCAGAGATAGTGCTTGGGCGCGGGTTTGTGGTGAGACATTGGCTTTTTCCAGCAAACTTCTCGCTTCTTCTTTGCTCATGTGCAATCCTCCACTCAGCGAATTCTCGAGAGTTTTACGCTTTTGGCCAAAACCAGCTTTTACCAAACGGAAGAATTGCTTCGTATCGACACTGTCAAATAGTGGCTTTTGGCGGTAGTGCATGACCAGTATTTGCGAATCAACCTTGGGCGCGGGCTCGAACAGATCGGCCGGTACAACCCGATCAAGACTAACCTCCCAGAAATACTGTGCGGTCACGGATAGAATTGACATGTTGCCGGGCTCGGCACAAACCCGTTCGGCGACCTCTTTTTGCATCAGCAACACTGCAATTTCTGGTGGGTTGGATGATTCACTGAGCACCCGGATAAGGTTGCTGGTAAGGTAATATGGGATGTTCGCGACAACTTTGTAGGGCGCCGGCACGGACGTCAAATCAAAGCTCAAAATATCCTGCTGCACCACTGTTAATTTGTCATTAATAGGTCCGTCCTCTAAATGAAGATTTGACTGTAGATTGGTGGCCAAAGTAGCATCAAATTCGACAGCGATTACCTGTGCCGCCCGCTGTAGTAAATGCTTCGTGAGCGTACCAAGACCAGGGCCAATTTCTAGCACGGTATCGTCGTGCGCAACGTCTGCAGCCTGCAACATTGCCCCAAGGGCATCTTCATCCCGGAGCCAATGCTGGCCCAATGATTTCTTCGGTACTACTCTGTCAGTCATCTGACAATACTATAGCAGCGTCACTTGTCTACGACTATTTCGCTGTGACGAATACAGACAGCCCACTATCGTACGTCTGACCATTAACGACTGCGATTGTGCGGTAGAAATAGCCTTTGCCAGGTTTGAGATCACTAGCCTTTAGCGTCCACGTATGAACGTTGTACTGCAAGGTTGCATTGTCGGCTTTTGGCTGTATGACGATTGTGTCGGTTTGCTGATCAAGTTTATTGGCATTGATGCCGTACTCTAAGGTAAGCTCCATTTTCTGACTTCCCGGCAAATAGTAGGATTGTACGACAACTTCGCCATTTAGCTCGCCCAAACTAGCCTGACCATTCGCAACTAGCTCAGGTGCGTTAGCTGTATTTGTGTCGTCATTAACACCCGTTGTAGAGCTGGCAGACTGCTGTGTCTCCCCTGTTGTCTGACCAGTTAAAACGGCTTGGCGGGCTTGTAAGTCGTCCATTCGTTTCTGCTGCCAGTAGTACACGCCTGCGCCAGCACCGCCAATCAAGAGTAAAACCAATGCGACGACGAGGGATTTTTGCAGGACCGAGCTCTTGGGCTCTTGGTAATATCCGTGATGCTCTGGCTGCATCATCTGTGGCTCTGGCTGATGATATTGTGGCTGTTGGTAGTGATTGTTGTGCTGTGGTGATTCTGTAGGTTGGGGTCGCGGTGAATGCGCAGGCGAAGCTCGGTGATTTTGAGGTTGAATATCGTGATAACGTTGCCGCCCATCCATTGCCATAGTGTAGCATGTCGCTTACGTTTACCAGTAGTGGTGGGAGAGCCAGAAGCTGTAGGCGCCAGCCCAACTGCCAAAACGACCGACTGCATAGCCATCACACCAGCGTAGTTGTGTGACTGGGTTAGTGCGCCAATCAGCCCCTGCGCTGGCCATTTTACTACCCGGCAGCGCCTGACAGATACCGTAGGCGCCACTGCCGGAGTAATTATATTTCGTTACGCCATTCCAGCCGCCTTCATGGCTGACAATGTAATCAACATAACCGTAATCCGACGATCGAATCCCGGCCGCCCGCATGATGCCAACTTTGTCTTTTGGAATATTGACGTTAGTACCAACGGCCACGATTTGCTTGACTGGCTTCTCTATAGTGACTCGCTGGATAATCGTCTTGCTAATGACCTTCTTGGTCTTGGGGTCACGCTTGACTTGATACGTAACCAATTCCTTGCCCGGGCTGCCATACTGACGAATGGCTCTTGCACCGAGCGTGAGGTCTTTGTCCTTGATAGTTTTGACCGGCATGGCGATTACACGAGTCTTGCTCGTAATAGAAACCCCCTTGGCTAAAATAAATACCTGCATATTACTTTTGATTTTGGTGGTTAGCTTTGGTTGCACGGTTGCGCCAGGTCCAAGCGTAATGCCTTTTTCAGTTAGCAGTCCTGCAACTGTCTTAGCAAGTGTTCTGGTTGGTGCGGCCGTACCATACAGATTTAAATTAACAGGGGTAGAACGGCGCACAATCACCTGCTCGCCAATAGCGCCTTGCTTCAAAAAGTTCGTAACGGGCTCGGTCTTAACCGAGTCTTCGGCATAGACTTTCACGCCAGCCTGCCGCGCAACACTGCGTGGTGTTGTAGCAGCGCTGTAGGCAAACGTCGAACTGCCGTCATCGGCAATGACATTGACCGGCACCGCGCGGTAGATGTTAATTCGGAAGTTATCCTGGACGATGCGTGTGTCAGCCTCGGGCTCAACAACATCGCCGGGATTAAGTGGGATATTGAGTTTTCGTAGTAATGATGCGACTGTTTGCGGCTCTGCCGGTACATAGCGGGTTTGTTTGTCGTACGAAACGATGACAATATGCGTATCCCGATTTTCAGCCTCCTGAACCGTTTTGTGAAAGACAAATACGTAGGCCATGACACTCAACAGCGCCAAAACGACAAACGTAATAATTGGCACCGCGAAATGGTGCCGGCTTAGAATTTTGAGTTTTCGAACACCTCTGCGACGCTGTGTCGCTAGCTTGTTCTTGCGTCGAATAAATTTCTGCTGCATACCCTTGGTGGCCAGGGGCGTCAGGCTACCTCAAACCCACGGATGGCCGATCTATATTGTATCAAATTACCTCTGGTAGAACCACGCTGCTAGATTTTTTCGAGTGGGGCGAAGCTGACATTCAGCTTGCGAACAGCACCATTGCCGAATCTGACGGCAACATTGTCCCCGCTAACTTCGGTGACGGTTCCGGTGCCGAATTGTTTGTGACGCACGCCATCGCCTGGATTGAGATCGGGTATGTAGCGCGGTTCGTCTGCAGTAGTTGGTTGTGGGCCACCGAGCATGCCGTATTCAAAACCAGCGTCGGTCTGGACATTGCCATCAATTTCGCTTAGAAAACGTGAGGGCGGATTATGCTGCACGCCACCGTACAGCAACCGACCGGTCGCGTGTAACATGTACAATTCTTGGCGGGCGCGCGTCATGCCAACATAACAGAGGCGACGCTCTTCCTCCATTTCACTTTGATCATACAGTGCCCGACTGTGAGGGAAGATGGTTTCCTCTAAGCCAGTCATGAATACCACCGGGAATTCCAGTCCTTTGGCAGCGTGAAGCGTCATCAGCGTTACTGCGTCGCCCTCGAAGTTGGCGGTGTCCAGATCACTCACCAAGGCAACTTCTTCCAGGAAACCTGCTAGGCCAACGTCTTGGTATTCCTGTGCCACACTCAGCAATTCTTTGACGTTTTCCTGACGGGCTTCGCCCTGCGGTGTGCCGTCGTCCAAAAATTGTAGATAGTTAATGCGCCGAAGCAGCGAGTCAATTACACCGCCAACACTGGCATTATCGACCAGCGCACGAATGGCATCGAGCAATTCACCGAGCTCAAACATAGCCTTGCGCGCCTTGGGTGTGATGTCCGTACACTCATTTACCTCAAGAAGCGCGGTCTGTAACGACAGGCTGTTAGCTGCCCGCCAATCAGCAAATGAAGCCAGTGACTTTGCCCCAACGCCACGGGCCGGCACATTCACAATGCGTTCAAAACTGACGCGATCTTCTGGTTGAAAAATTAGGCGTAAATACGCCATAAGGTCTTTAATTTCTTTGCGGTCATAAAACCGAACACCGCCAACAACGCGGTAGGGTATGCCGTAGTGGACAAACGCTTCTTCGACACTTCGACTCTGGGCGTTTGTGCGATACAAGACAGCGTAATCACGAAAATGTCGGGTGCCCCCATCTATTCCCTGGCGAATGCGGCGAATGATGGTCTCGCCCTCGGCTCGCTCGTTGCTTACCTGCAATACTTGTACGGGCATGCCGTCACCAGCATCAGTCCAGAGTTTCTTGTCACTGCGCTGTTGATTCTTGGTAATAATGCCGTGAGCCGCCTCCAGGATGCGCTTGGTACTGCGATAGTTTTGCTCTAATTTTATGACTGTACACGGTTTGTAGTCGCTCTCGAACTTCAGGATGTTGCGAAAATCGGCACCGCGCCAGCTGTAAATGCTCTGCCAATCATCACCAACTACGGCAATGTTGTTGTGTTCGTTCGTTAACAGTCTCACGAGTCGGTACTGGGCCTCGTTGGTGTCCTGGTATTCGTCGATCATGATGTATTTGAATTGGCAACGCCACTTATCCCGAATTTCAGGATTTGATTTCAGGAGTTGCACGGCCTTGGCAATCAAGTCGTCAAAATCGAGCGCGCCCGCCTCTTTGAGTGCCTTTTCGTAGAGCGGAAAGACTTGAGCGGCCGCTTTTTGACTGGGGCTGTAGGCATTGCTGGCGTAGTCTTGTGGTGTGACGAGCTCATTCTTGGCGCTACTAATCAGGCCAGAAAGCTGACGGGCAGGAAATGATTTTTCGTCAAGCATCAGTTGTTTGCTGGCCTGTTTCACGGCAGCCTGACGATCAGACTCGTCAAAAATAACGAATGAATGAGGCAGTCCGATATATTCACCGTCTTGTCGGAGTAGCCGAACACAGATGGAATGGAACGTACCCATAAATGGCATGAAGGCACGATCTTCGGCATTTTCACCGAGTAGCAGAGCCACTCGTGCACGCATCTCTTTGGCCGCCTTATTCGTAAATGTCACAGCTAAAATGTTAAATGGCGTCGCTCGGTTGGACGCAATTAAGTACGCGATACGATGGGTGAGGGTCTTAGTTTTGCCACTACCGGCACCAGCCTGGATAAGCAAAGGTCCCTCAGTCGTTTCGACCGCTCGGCGCTGCTCTGGGTTTAGGCCCGTCAATAAATGCTCTACCTCTGTATTTTGCACCCTACCATTCTACCAAAAGCACAACCGCGAAACTGTCGTAGTATTTACCTACGATCCCTCTTAATAGGACGGACCTATTAAAAGAATAATGACAAGAATCAACGAGGTTGATTTTCCATTACTATACAAAGTATAGTAATGGATTAGCGATCAGGAAAGAAGTCAGTAACGGGATCAACACCGTCGATCGTAAGGAGTTGTGCGTCGAGGGCAAGATCAATCCAGGCAATTCCAAGTAGAAGCAGTACAATAACCGCAATGAGCGCGACCCGACGAACGCGCCGTTTTTCAACCGCATTGATTGGCAATGCATAAGTACCTGCGTCGGCCATTTTCTGCAGCGCCATCTGTTTTTCGGCAGCTTTACGCGCCTCTTCGGCGGCTTTTGGATCCTGATCTTTGTCGTCAGCATCGTCTGTTTTTAGTACTTCCTCTGCTGCCTTGCTACTGTCAGCGGCATCGGCCGCAGGCTCTTCGGTCTTATCCTGGGTGGGTTTATCCTCGGCAGCGTCACTCGTCGATTCTTCTGGCTCTACTGTGGTATCATCGGTCGATTCGGGTTCCACTGCTGGCTCAGCCTCGGGCGCTGTTGGCTTCTCTTCCGTAGCCTTAGCTTCTGATTTGTTATCTGTTGTCTTGGCGTCAGTTTCGGCCGCTTTTTCAGCGACGGTTTTTTCATCTTCGGCCTTGGCGTCTTCTTTCTTGTCGGATTTGGTACTCGTGGCGTCGTGATCAATCGGCTGGATTTTTACCTGTTTGGCATGATCCATCAGAGCCGAGGCTTCGTCTTTGGAAGTGTCTGTTTTGACCTCCACCTTTTCCTCTTCCTTGACCATAGGATCCTTGAGGATTGGGCGATTGGTCACAATAACTGGCTTACCGGCAGCTTCGGCGGGCGCTTTCCCGGGATGGCTGACATCGATGATAGTATATGGCTTCTTCTCTTCTGTCTGCTCTGTTTTTGCCGATTTGTCGGCACTGTCTGACTTACTCGATTTGGTAGCCATGTTCTAGCCCTCTTTTACCTTGTGGTGGAGCCGATATGCGGCATCAATTATTGCTGAAAACTTGTGATAATTTAGGCTGGCTGCCCCGACCAACGCGCCGTTGATGCCGGGTACTTCCAGGTAGCCACTGATTGTGTGGTCATCAACACTGCCACCATACAGAACGCGGACACTTGCAGCGACCCGTTCGCCGTACAGTTCACGAATTTGACTCCGTATCAGATCAACTGCCTCAGAAATTTGTGATGGTTTAGCCAACTCGCCGCCAAACGTACTGATGGCCCAGACCGGCTCGTACGCAATCACGACGTTTTCGACTTCTTCAGTTGTTAAGTTTGAAAGTGCCGTCACGAGTTGGTCGTGTAGGACTTGTTTGGTTTCGCCATTTTTGCGCTCGACATGGGTCTCGCCGACACACAGAATGGGAGTGATTTTGTTGCGCACAGCGGCTGCAACCTTATCACGGACAACTTCGAAAGTTTCGTGGAAATAAATGCGTCGTTCACTGTGCCCGATGATGACGTAGTGCACGAGATCGTGCAGCATCGTAAAGCTCACCTCTCCAGTGAAGGCACCCTGGTCGTGTTCGTTTGCTGTCTGGGCGGCCAGCCGGAACTTGCGGCGATCAATTTGTAGACTGAGTGGTTGGAGGCTCAGCATGCTGGGCGCCAAGACGACCTCGACATCACGATGAATTTTAATACGGTCGTCCAACCGATGCACAAGTAAACTCGCCTCATGTGCATTGAGGTGCATTTTCCAGTTGGCGACGATCATCGTCTTATTCATATTGCTCATGGTTATTGTACCACCTCTGACTTCTTATCGAGCAGCGCCTCAACACCCGGTAGCTTTTTGCCAGCCATCAATTCTAGGCTAGCACCACCGCCGGTTGAGACATGGTTGAAGAGCTCTGTCATTTTACGGTTCTCGATGTAGCTAACAGTATCACCACCTCCAACTACACTGAATGGCTTGTGGCCATATTGGCCGATAATAGCCTCGATCACGAGCTCCGTGCCATGCGCAGTAGGACCGACTGGACCATGAACTGCAGGCGTTTCCGCCACGCCCATAGAACCATTCCATACAACAGTCTGAGCGAGCTGCAACGAACCGGCGATAAATGACGCCGAGAAAGGGCCGATGTCCAAAATCATTTCGTGTTCTTTGATGCGCGTGTCGCCAATAGGTGGTCGTTTGGGATAGTTTTCGATATCGGCGATGACGTGTGCGCTCCAGTCAACAATTCGGGTTGGTGCCGTCTTATCCACTTTGTGCGCCACCACACCATCTTGTGGCAAATAAAATACAAAGTCCTGTTGCTGTGACTTTGCCTTAGCCTTCTCGATGATATCTTTGGCAACTTGGACATCTTGCTTTTCGATCAGACTGTCACCTACCTCAATCCCCTGAGCATACAGAAAAGTGTTGGCCATGGCGCCGCCGACTGCGACAACATCGGCGAGATCAATGAATTTGTTGAGAATATCGATTTTGTCGGATATTTTGGCGCCGCCGATAACAGCCACTAGTGGCCGCTTGGGGTTCTGCATGACATTGGTGATGGTATCGACCTCTTTTTCAAGTAAAAACCCGGCTACGCTCGGCAAATAATGTGCTACACCTTCGGTGCTGGCGTGTGCCCGATGCACCACACCAAACCCATCTTCGACGAATAGTTCGGCTAGACTGGCCAACTGCTTGGCAAATTCGGCACTGTTCTTCTCTTCTTCAGCGTGATAGCGGACATTTTCCAGTAGCAGCACCTTACCGTGTTCGAGTTGCTCGGCAGCTCGTTCGGCCTCTGGACCGATACAGTCTTTGGCGAAAGAAACACGATCTTTGCCAAGTATTTCGCCCAGTCTTTTGGCAACCGGCCAAAGGCTACAGTCGGCATCATCAGGCGATTTTGGACGCCCCAGGTGAGACATGATAATCAGACGAGTATTTTGTTCCAACAAGTAGTTAATGGTCGGCATCGCCTGGGTAATCCGGTAGTCATCCTCGATCTTGCCATCCTTGATGGGCACATTAAAATCCGCTCGCAGTAGAACAGTTTTACTGTGTAGATCAATATCCCTGATTGTCTGTTTGGTAAACATCCCCACCTTTTGACCAAGTTATACCTAGTCGATTTTATACCAACTACTATACCGTATTAAACGCTTACGCTAAACTATTTCTGGCTTTTTGGAGTAAACACTGCCCAGAGGTGCCGTAACACGCCGCCAAAGGTTGGAAATGGTTGTTTGTTCTCTTCTCTATCGGCCAGCAAGACGGTAGCAATAGCGATCGGCAACGCAGTGAGGGCCGAAAACAGATACGTCTCTAACTCCGCCCCAAAAATACGAATGTCTAAAATGTGGGCAGTATTATATCCCCAGGCTTGCCATTGCAGCGCAAAGCGCTCGGTCACAGCTACTACCGCCGCGATTCCTGTCACTATCCAGATAGCTAGCCACTGTCCTCGTAGTTTGCGCCCAGCCAACATGAGCTCAATAGCAATCGTTAGGCCGCAAAAAAGCAATATCGTACCGAGATACCAAAGTATTTCAGGCATGACGTTTTACCCATCTTCTGATTAACAGCGTCGCGGTAGCCACGTAGACCGAAACCGTAAGGATATAGAGATACTCCTCTATTGGTAGGCCGAGGAGCCAGATGCCTAGGTGGTGTCCATCAAAGTAATGCCAAATATCCGACTGGACCGCTAGGATATCCCACGGGATGGCGATGATGAGGCTAGCAATAACAACGAATCGAAAGGTTCGGACGTAGTGTTTCAGATAGTTGAAGTGACGGAGCCAAAGCACCCCCAGTGGAATCCACACCACGAGCAACAACCAGACGACATAATCCATGGTGCTAGCTTAGCGAAGCAATTTCTAGTTGCCAAGCTGGCGCACACGAATCGTGTCGGTTGCGCCCTTGAGTCCGGGTTGCCTGCCACTGACTACAACGACGGTCGCGTTTGGCTTCAGAAAGCCATTCTTCTCTAGCTCTTTAGCTAATTCTATGCCTGCGCGATCTCCGTCGGGTTTCAGAAAAGTTTTATTAGCATACAGTAGCGACAGTTGATTCGCGACACGAGGGTCACTGGTGACTGACACAATTGGCCGGACGGGGCGGTTAGCCGCGATGTGCATCGCCGTGGCACCAGACTTTGTTTCGGCGACAATGGCGTCAGCGTGCAGCTGCTTTGCCAGCTTGACCGCGGCAGCACTAATAGCAACAGAGTGTGCTTCAGAACTAATGGGTTCATCGATCGGCCGAACTTGGACGTGCTCCTGGGTGTATAAGATGGTGCGTTTCATACTGGCGATAGCCTCGAGTGGGTACTTGCCGTTGGCGGTTTCGTCACTCAGCATCAGGCAGTCAGCACCAACAATTGTCGCGTTAGCAATGTCGCTGACTTCTGCGCGAGTTGGTTCGGGGTTATCGACCATACTGGCCATCATTTGGGTGGCGACGATGCTCAGTTTGGCATGTTTTTGACACAATCCGATGATGCGGCGCTGGATAAGTGGCACAATTTCGGCACCAACCTCAACTGCCAAATCACCCCTCGCAACCATGACACCGTCACTGGCCTCAACGATTTTCTCTAGCTCGTTGTCTTCGATGGCGGCTTTGGTTTCAATTTTGGCCACAACCATCGCAGACGACCCGTGTTCGGCCAAGAAACCACGTACTGCATCAATATCAGCAGCCGACTGAATGAAACTGACTGCCACGTAATCTATGTCGTGGCTCGCGCCATATTCCAGGTCGGCAAAGTCTTTCTTGGTCAGAATGTCACCACCAAAATCCGTATCAGGCAGGTTTAGGCCTTTGCGGCTCATCAGCTCACCGTCGTTCTCAACCTCAACTTCGATCTGCTTCGAGTTAGTACTGATAACCTTGGTTTTTATCTTGCCATCAAACAGGTAGATGCGCTCGCCTTTTTTAACCTTGGCAGACAAATCGTACTGCACGGGAATAGTTAGGTTATCGTGTGTTCCGTTATACACCAGGGTCAGGGTGTCGCCCTTTTTTACCGCCTGATGGTTGTCATTGAGGTCACCCAAACGGATTTTAGGACCCTGAATGTCTTGCAAGATTGCTACTGGCTTACCCACCTCTGCTGCTGCCTGGCGAATCCAACCTATCCATCGGTCTTTTTGATCATGGTCACCGTGGCTAAAATTGAGTCGAAAACCGTTACAACCAGCCCGAACCATATCTTCGATCGCCTCATAGCTATCGGTAGCTGGCCCAACCGTAGCTAGAATTTTGGCACGTTTATAGATGACTTCCATTTCCTACAGTGTAACAGAAGATTCTTCACTATGCCGAGGGTTCGCACTTTGGAGCATGTCGCATTAAGTAATGGTTGGTTCGTCATGTGAACGATGCCCAAAGAATGCAAACGGCCTAACCCCAAATTTTGGATCAGGTGGAGAAACTCTATGTAATTTCGGGATGCCGTAGGCGGGCAGCACTACTACTGTGTTTGCTCGACAACGAAGTTCTAGTTGGCCCACATTTAAATCAATGACTGACAATGTCGCAAATCCTCCGAGACTACACAGCACTAACCAACCGTCATATTCCTCTGGGTCGCTGTGAAAGTCAAAAGCACCACTTGGCTCATCAAAACCATATCGCTTCACAACTAGTGTGTTGATTGCTCTTACGGATGTGTGGTCTAGTACGAGTCGTGCGGCAGCTGGAAACGGATCAGGAAAGGGATCGCCGGACAACGTATCGTGAGTAACTTTGCGTTCTTCTTGGGTGAGCGCAGCATCTGCCATACCCGCCAGCATGTCAGCCGGAAAGAAATCGGTATACATCGTTATGCCGCTTTCCCACACCAGCCCCGCGGGTAAGACCTGGTTCATAGTCAAGATAATACCGGAATACTAGCTTTTTTGTCACGCTAACTTGTTGCGCGACAGTGGTGTTGGGGAAAGCTACTCAATCTACAAATGTCATCTCTGACTCACCCTGGACTATCTACCCCTGTTATGATATGATCTTTAGGTTGATTTACTGATGGTAATTTTGACCCATATGGATCCTTGAGGCCATATGCGCCCAAATTCTCGCGAAATAGAAAAATATGTAAACACATTTTTCTGCATCGCTCCGAATTTGGTCCCATCGTCTAGCGGTTAGGACACCGGGTACCTCCACCCCACAAAACAGGTTTTGCGGGGACCCCGATTCATCCCGGCAACAGGGCGAGAACTGCCAGTGGCAGTTCGCAGGGCGATCTTCCGGTGGCAACTGGCTTGCCAATCGCGAAGTCGCGGGCCTGCCGAAGGTAGGTCGATTCCGAATCGAACCCCTATCATTTACAATTCAACTTAGACGGTCCCATCGTCTAGCGGTTAGGACACCGGGTTTTCATCCCGGCAACAGGGGTTCGATTCCCCTTGGGATCACCATAAGAGATTTTTCTGCTGGTAGTAATGCTAGCAACGGATTCACCCCTGTAAAAAGGGGTGTTTTTGTGTTTCCAGTTTTTAATTCTTCATATGTCGGCAATTTATCAAAAAGTGCTCTGAAAAATAGAGATTTTCTGACTTGTGACCTCTGTTTTACTAGTAGCTGGTCTAGGTTTTCCAGGAAAAATTGCACTCTATTCATAGTTTGCTCCATTTTTACGTCTTTATCATCGTTTTGACCTTCCTTTCTTGCCTCTAAGGCAGTTATTTGTTTCTCGATTCGCTCCAGATCTTGCTCTAGATACTGAAGCGCTGTTTGGTTGCTTAATACTTTGAGCTTATTAATAACCATCTCGGACTCTGTATTAAGCGCCGCTATCCGGTCATCAATGCTCTGAAGCTCTTCTAGCTCCTCTGCGCGGTGCTTTTCGTACAGTCTACGTACTAACGTCATTACATCTTCTACACGCTCTTTGGGTACCACAAATTGCTTTACGAAATCATCAATCCTACCCTCAAGCTCATCTTTGCTTACCCTAAAGTAGTGTCCGTGATTGCTGCAATGGTACGCAGGGTAGTATTTGCCATTCCGGCCCCTAGATGCGCTACCAAGTAGCGGTTTTTCACACTCAGGACACAGTACGAAACGACGGTATGGGAAATTTATGGTTTTCTTGCCTCGAATCAATACATTCTTAGGGGGCTTAGCCCTAGATATAACATAATCACCCTGGTCATTCGTCTCTATAATCTTTTTACCTTTATTGGCTTTATTAAACTGTGCAATTGTTACTAGACCATTAAACGCAGCTTTCGTAGGCTTATTGTCTGTCCACTTCTCACA
The DNA here is from genome assembly GCA_020427965.1 of Candidatus Saccharimonadota bacterium. Classification (GTDB taxonomy): domain Bacteria; phylum Patescibacteriota; class Saccharimonadia; order Saccharimonadales; family UBA4665; genus JAGQNT01. The sequence goes on from JAGQNT010000012.1 coordinate 50,842, forward strand.
AATAATTCCAGCGTAAAGAGGATTCAGAATCAGTTTCTGCATTGCTTTAACAGTCAATGGGTCACCACCCGTTTGTTTCACTATTTTTGTCCGGTTAAGTTTATCGCGATAGTTACGTGTTCGCGTCCTAAAGCCTCGTTCATTTAGCTTATCTACTATCTGTTGGTCGGTTAGATAGTTTTCAGCCCTAAGTGTAAAAATCTGATCTATGTACTTTGATTCTTCTGGGTGGGGTATAAGCACGTTTCTTTTGCCGTGCTGTGTATCAATCTTTTCGCTTTTATAGCCGTAAGGAGCCTGACGCATCCAATACCCTAGCTGGGTATACCGAATCTCTGCACCAATAACTCGACTCAAAATATCTCGCAGCTCGTCTTTAGAGCGTTCTGCCTCTAATATCTCTGATTTCTTTGTTGGTGAATAAACGCTCCAGTTATATTCAAAACCTAGATGGTCGAGCGTATTCACTTTCTGGTCACTAATAACGCCATAAATATCTACGAGAGATACACCTGCTTGTTCCAGCTGTAGTTTCAGCGGATTGTACGTGTCAGAACCGCCACGAGTAAATCGATCGATGGACTTGATGATGAATAGGTTAATGCCATTCTTTGGGTCTTTGCAGTAGTCAATAGCTTGCTGGATGGGTTGCTGCTCTTTGCTAGCGGATTCTAGGAAAACGAAATATTGTTTAATCTTGATTCCACGGCTTTCAGCGAAACGCTCAATCTGCTCACGTTGTGCCTCGGGCGAATCACCATCGGTACCTTGCTTGGTGGTGGATACGCGTATTGCCGCTACTGCGTTTATATTAGCCTTTTGAAGCATTTATGCGCTCCTCTTCGAGTGTTTCAAGTAGAAGCTTTGCAAGTATCTCCAGACGCTCCTCTAAGGTGAGCTCTGGCTCCACTTTTGGCTTATTGGTTGACCCTTTGTTTCTACCCATTTTACCCTCTAGTAACCTACCTATATATGTATAGTTTACTACCTCTATAATACTGTTTCAAGTAAATAATGTTGTATTATTTTTCTAATTACGAAATTAGACTATTTTCTATATATTGTATCTGTTATGCTTTTTAATTTACTTTTTCTCTTTTATACTTACGTATAGTATGAGCGACAGAAAACTAACTACCAAACAAATCAACACACTACTCATTACTTATAGGTTCAGATTTATAACGACTAATAACCTAGCAAGACATAAACAAATTACACATAACTCAGCATATAATGCCTTAGAAATACTGACGAATAATGGCTATTTGGGACGGAAACACAATAAAAGTTACAGGCTACAAAATAAGCCTGCAAGCTATTACTTAAAGCCTCAGGCGGTAATATATCTAAACAAGTCAGACCTGAATGTAGATAAAGAAGTTCTTAAAAGTCGATATCGAGAGCAGACGAAATCATCTGAGTTTGTAGATCGGCAAGTCGCTATTCATTACGCATACTTAGACATCAAACAAAAGCTAGGCGATTCAGCAGAGGTCCTAACTGGAACTGAAATGGCTGGCATTGAGGGCATGATAAAGCCCGTACCGTCACTATTTATAAAACCAAAGAAAGGCAAAAGATATTTTGCTGAACTTACGGACAGCCAGCACCTATTTATCGTCAAGAAGCGGATTAGAAAATATATTGATCATTATGAATCCGACGATTGGGAATTTGAACAGTATCCAGATGTGCACATCTACCGCACCTCAAAAGCTGACCAGCGAAAGCTGAAAGAGTATATCGAAGAAAAAATGGATGATGCGTATCTAGATGACGAAGATTTCAATTTCATCATTAAACCTTAAATGAGTAGTTTTAAGTCTTGCTCAGGACTTTGTTTTTATAAACCAGGATAAGAATCCGGACGACCCACAACGTCTTCGTTGAACTCGTCAACCAGCTCTCTAAGTTCTAGTTGCTCGCAATAGTAATTACGTAGCTCAGACGCCAACGATACCAACGAATCATCATTGTACCAGTCTGTAATAGTGCAGCTATTATTGATTGACCCACGCATACCACCTCCAAGATAGTTCTGATAGGCGCTCATGAATTCACCTTCGTATCCATAAGAACTTAGCTCTATTTCACAGCCACCTCCACGACAGCTATATTTTTCTTTTGTAATTAGTTCTGCGATATTTTCCATAGCGCAATACCTTTCCTTGTTACTGAGAGGGCTTTCTGCCTCTCTGTCGGTGGATATCGGGTAGGCGCCAGGAATGTAAAGGTGGAGACTTGTACTACCTTTATATTTCTGGTGTCCCCGTATAATGCAAAGGACAGAAGAAGAAAACCACTTACATTTTATCTTCTTACTTTAGGTAGAGCAGTTTTTAGTCTTGCTCAGGACTTGAAGCTTAAGACCTTTTCAGATCTTTAAACTTTGTAGGTTCGAAGTATCGATCTTTTTCGATTCTCAGGCCTGCTGGACCTATAACTTTGGCCAGTTCTCTGAGGCAGAAGTAGCCAAGCTCGTCTTCTTGACCTTCGACGAATCCAAAGCAGTAATGCGACCCATCGGATTCCATCGCATACCATGTCCAGCTCGTCCAAGGCGTGAAGAACTTAAAATAGACGATTTTGTCGTCTAGTTCCACATCTTCTTGGGTGTAGATTAGTGGCATTTTAGCTAATTCTGATTTTGTTAATAGACTCATAATATTCTCCTTAAATTAATTCTTCGTTGTTATCGATAATTTCTTCCCAGCTAACACATCTGAACGCGTGCACTAGTAAATCCTTCCAGATGCTTGGGCCGGAGATCTCTCTATTTAGCTGCTCTTCAAGAAAATCTCGAAGCCACTCAGCTTTTCTCCACGCCGGTACATCCAGCTTTAGAGCCTCCAAGAAAACACTGTAGTTTCCTTGATCGTTTGTAAGCCAAAGAAACGCTAACCACGTTTCACGGTTGCTCCAGCCGTTATAGTTTTGTTCTGTTGATGACATTGTTGTCCTCCTTTACTTTTTGTAACGGAGGTTAATACGCGGAGCCGCATGGCAAGGTTGTCAAGGTGGAGACTTGTACTACCTTGACTGCCTTGCTCGGCTCGTACACTGAGAAACCTACGGAAAGTAAAGGATACATTTTGTATTTGCATTAATACCCCTAGGGGGTATACACTATGTGTATGATTCAAGATATTAAAAAACGCGCAACACACAGGTCAAAAATAATTGAGGGGCAATTCAAAGGGCTGGTTAAGGCTATTGAGGAGGAAAAATACTGTATTGATATCCTTACACAGAGCCTCGCAATTCAACAGTCGTTGAAGTCGCTCAACAAACTCATTTTAGAAAATCACCTAAAAACTCACGTCAAAGACGGCATGGGGGCTAGCAATGATGATACACAAGAAGCGCTCATTAAAGAGTTATTAGAACTCTACGAGCTAACATCTGTGAGGGGTTCAAAATGAGTACGCACGATGACGTCGTATACACATGTCCAATGCACCCAGAGGTTACCCAGGGGGAAAAAGGTTCTTGCCCGAAGTGTCACATGGCGCTAGAAAAAACTAAAAAACATCAAGTGAGCCACGAGGATCATAGTGCGCATAATCATGACAAGCATGCAGGTCATAACCCTAACATGTTCAAAACAAAGTTCTGGCTGTCACTTCTTTTTACGATACCGGTTCTGTATTTCTCCGCTACCATCCAAGATTTACTTAATTTCTCATCGCCTTCTTTCCCTGGAAGTGAATACATCCCAGCTATTTTTGGAGTAGTTATTTTCTTTTACGGAGGACTCGTATTCCTAAAGAGTGGACGTGCCGAGATAGCTAATCGTCAACCTGGCATGATGACACTAATCTCATTGGCAATCAGTGTCGCGTTTGTGTATAGCTCGCTCATTACACTCAATATTGTTGATGGTATGGACTTCTGGTGGGAGCTAGCTACATTAGTCACCATTATGCTACTTGGCCACTGGTTAGAGATGGCTTCAATTATGAATGCCCAGGGAGCGCTAAAGGAACTTGCCAAACTCCTTCCTGATGAAGCTGAACTTGTCACTAAATCTGGTACAAAAACAGTGGCGGTATCCGAGCTAAAAGCAGGAGACAAAGTGCTCATACGACCTGGGTCACAGATTCCAGTCGATGGATTTGTTATTAAAGGTGAGTCAAAAGTAAATGAATCAATGCTGACTGGTGAATCAAAGCCAGTAGATAAATCTAAAGACAGTGAGCTCGTTGCAGGCACGGTGAATGGTAGCGGATCTCTCACCATGAAAGTTACTAAAACGGGAGATGACACCGCACTAGCAGGTATTATGAAGCTTGTCTCTGATGCACAAAATAGTAAATCCAAAACACAAATACTAGCTGACCGTGCTGCGGCGTATCTCTTCTATGTTGCCCTCGTTGCTGCATTTATTACCGCTATCGGGTGGTCAATTGCTGGCGAAACAGGCGGCTATACATTAGAGCGTGTTGTCGCGGTGTTGATTATCGCTTGTCCGCATGCACTAGGCCTCGCCATACCGCTCGTTACAGCTATTTCTACGAGTAAAGCCGCGAGTGCTGGCGTACTTGTGCGCGAGCGAAGCGCGCTAGAACTAGCCCGTAATGTTGATGTAGTGCTATTCGATAAAACAGGCACCCTGACCACAGGACAACAAGGTGTGGTAGATATAGTTGCAGACGATAAAAATGATCTGCTAGCCATCGCTGCAGGGATTGAGGAAGAATCCGAACACCCAATAGCCAGAGCAATCGTGAACAAGGCTAAGGACGAGAAAGTAAAAGTAAAGTCTGCAGATAGCTTTAGTGCGCTTGAGGGGCGTGGCGCGAAAGCTAAGATTGGTAAATCCGTCTACTATATCGGTGGTCCGAGATTGCTAGAAGAACAAAAAGCTACACTTAACAGTCAAATGCAAAAAGTAACAGACCAAGCTCATAACAATGGTCAAACGGTTGTGTATGTCTTAAGCGGAAAGACTGTGCTCGGCGCAATAATGATTGCCGATACAATTCGCAGTGAATCAAAAGAGGCTATTAAAGTACTACAGAGCGCTGGTAAGAAAGTGGCGATTGTCACCGGTGATTCAAAAGGAGTTGCCAAGTGGGTGGCAACTGAACTACGCATAGATGAGTACCATGCTGAGGTGTTACCAGAAAACAAGTCTGATGTTGTTAAGAAACTACAAGCTGATGGCTCAAAGGTTGCCTTCGTCGGCGATGGAGTGAATGATGCACCAGCGCTCACGCAAGCAGATGTCGGTATTGCGATTGGAGCAGGTACAGACGTGGCTATCGAATCAGCAGGGATTGTGCTGGCAAGCAGTGACCCACAGGGCGTATCTCGCATCATTAATCTGTCAAAAGCTACTTACCGCAAAATGCAGCAAAACCTCGTCTGGGCTACCGGCTATAACGTCGTGGCTATCCCACTTGCCGCTGGTGCGTTGGCAAGTTTTGGATTCGTACTGTCTCCAGCTATCGGTGCCGTTTTAATGTCACTCTCAACTATTATCGTTGCTGCTAATGCGCAGCTCCTAAGAAACACTTAATTGTAAATGATATAATTTTAAGCGTTAAACTTATGTTTAAACACCCCGAAAGGCAAAAGAAAATCATGGAAAAAGACACCTCAATTATTGATGAAAGAGATCTAAAAAAAGAACCCCAGGCCAGCAAGGGGCTTTTCGGTGGTAAAAAACTAAAGCTGGCGATGCTAGCGATCGCGCTTATTATACTCGCTCCTCTGAGCTATGCCGGATATATTTACGCAGCTTCACCATCGGCTATCCGCAATCCACTACTTGAACACTATCATTTCCGCATGCAAGTTGTGGTGGACGGTCAAGCCGAAAATTTTGCAGAAGATAGGTATCAAGAAGATTACGCAAAAAACCAATGTAACGGCAATTTGACCGAACAACCTATCCACTTCCATGATGGCGTTGATCAATTCACTCATATCCACTGGGAAGGTATGACGGGTGGTATGGTCATGAAATATTACGGCTGGAATTACATCGGTGGCATCAACAATGCACTTGGTTACAAGCTAGATGATTTAAGCGATATTCAGAAGGTAAACACTCATGGCAACTTCCTTCCTGAAATTTCTGAAGACAACAACTTTTACATTTACACTGGCGATGCTGACAACTACCAAGAAAAGAGCTTTGATGATTGGGTAAATAAAGACCTTGAAGAATTCTTTGAAACAACCAGTAATTTTCCAGCACATCAGCTAAACAAGCAGTCCAGTTTCCTTGATAAACTTTTCCCGAAAGCCTATGCTCACGGTGAAGTCGAAGATGACCACAGCAATGCTGATGAGTCCGAGGAAGAAAGACTAACAAGAATCAATAACTTGATCGGCAATGTCGTGATATTCGTGCAAGCAGAACCGCCATCTAATGAAGAAATAACTGAACGCTTTAACAATCTTGCACCATTAACCGACAGTACGTGCGGAGGGTAAAAACGCTTGGCTATCTCACTTCAAAACACTTATGCTCATTTACCCTAAAATGGTATAATTTATACTTGTGAGGACTAAACATTATCGGATAAATGAACGAGTCAATTCTAGGCGGATCTGGCACAAATTACTGCTTGCGCCGCTTGTTGCTGTTGCATTACTGCTTGCTAGCTACACAAAGTTTCCCATTAACAATAAGAACGTAGAACAACCGTTAAATCAGAATACCTTCCAACAATCAGTCACAAAGATCGAAGATGTAACTGAGGAAGATAAGCCAAGAGAAATTAGTCTTCCGATTAACTGGCCCGAATATGGACATGCCGCTTATGCTGTTCCGGAAGAAAAAATGATATCGGTTCACGACGCAGACGATGAAGCCGTACCAATCGCAAGCCTTTCTAAATTAATAACCGCTCTGGCTGTTCTTGATAAGTACCCCCTAGAAGTCGGGGATGAAGGTCCTCTCATCCGTATGAGCGAGGCAGACGCAGCTTTAGTTGGCTATTACGCACAGAAAAGTGGAACCACCACGTTGGTATTGGCAGGGCAAGAGATAAGCCAGTATCAAGCATTGCAGTCGATTCTTATGGTTTCGTCAAATAACATGGCAGATAGTTTGGCTATTTGGTCATTTGGCTCTATTGAGGAGTATGTAGATTATGCAAATGAGATGTTACGAGAGCTAGGGCTTGAAGATACTATTGTTGCCGACGATGCGAGCGGCTATTCTCCTAACACAATTAGTACGGCAAGCAACATGACAAAAATTGGATACTTATTCATGACAAATCCAGTATTACGACAAATCACGCAACAAAAGTCAGCTAAAATTCCAGTTGCTGGCACCATCTACAATTATAACGACTATTTCAACGATGAAGGAATTTATGGAATTAAGTTTGGGAATACAGACGAGGCCGGAAAGTGCTTTATCGTTGCAAGTATTCGTGAAACAATCGATAAAAAGGAAGAGCTATCTATCTCGGTCGTATTAGGAGCCAACTCCTACGATTCAGTAGCAAAAGACGCTAAATCTGTCTTGTTGGCTGGTAATCAAGCGCACGATACACTGAAAGAGAACCCCTGAGGACAGATATGACATTCACGATATCTCCCAAAAAAATAAACCGCTTTCATAATCTCCTAAATAAAACGTATGGCATCATAAATACGATCGGCCGGCGTATTATTACAGGCCTGCCTGTTACTTTTCTAACAATTCTGATGGTAAGCATTCTTATTATTGTTTGTTCTGTAAGCGTGTTGTCAGACCATAAGCAAGAATTGAGTCATGTACAATCCAACTGTGCCGCATCCTGTCATTCCCACGGTCAAGCACTGGCCAGTGGCACGTTCAGCACCAATCATAAAGAAGACGAGAAAGAGCCGGTGCCTCCAACCTTCTCTTGGCCGCAGGTACCTTTTGATTTAACCCTCCTTTATTCACTGCCTTTTTTGTCCCTGATCTTTGTTTTTAATAATCGTAAAACACTACTGACAACTCACTTGTTATTTTAGACCATACATCACTTTTATAGTAACTAAATAACTAAAAGGATGTATATGAAAGATAATAAATTTTTAATAGTAATGGCAGTACTCGTGGTGGGGGTTTTAGCGGCGGCAATTTTCTTAAAGCCAGATAACGCTGATCGTGCAGGTGCTGAAGGTTCACAGAACTTCTACGGAAACGAGTCGAGCAACGTAACTGTTACTGAATTCGTTGATTTTCAGTGTGAAGCCTGTTATGCCTATTACCCCGGCGTCAAAGAAGTTAAAGAAAAATACAAAGATCGAGTGCAGTTTCAAGTAAGGAACTTCCCGATTGTGTCAGGACACCAATTTGCATTTCAGGCGGCTAGATCTGCAGAAGCAGCTGCTCGGCAAGGTAAATTCTGGGAGATGCACGATAAAATATTTGAAGGACAAAAAATTTGGGAACAAACCCAGAACCCAGAAAGCTATTTTGATCAGTACGCAGAGGAGATTGGTCTAGACATGGAACAGTACAGAACAGACAGAGATAGTGGTGACGTAAGTGCGGTCATAACTGCAGATCTAAATGCCGTTAAAGAGCTTGGTGGTACTGGCACGCCAACTTTTGCAATAAATGGTGAGAAAGTGGAAAATCCAGGACCGTCAGTCGAGGCACTCTCACAAATGATTGACGATGCACTCGCTAAAGCAGAAAGTAACTAGGATATACTTGTACTATGTTGTCTATATTTGCACACGCTGGAGAAAACCACGAGGCAGTTACAACTGCTGTCTCGCACTCCTTGCTTGATACATGGTATATCAGCCTGCTGTTATTTATTGTTGCTATAAGTCTCGCAACATATCTGGTGTATTTAGTAAGCAATAGGTCATTTTCGGTGACCTACAATGCACTACTTGCCATGTTTTTTATCTCCGGTGTTTTGGGCTATACGATGTCGCCACCTATTAGTGTTTTATCGTTAAGCATTGGATTCGCTATGGCTTTGCTGCAAGTTCTAACTGGATTAACTTCAAGCTCGCATCAGAAAGGCGGTAAAAAATGACAAAGTCCAATTTATTCGAGGCCCTCACTATAGTAGTAGCGGTAGTCGTCGTTGGCGCTGGAGCGGTAGGCGGCACGCTACTTCTCACCAGAAATAGTGGAGATGGTGACACAAATGACGTCCAGTCATCGGTTGCAGAACGGGAGCCGCAAATTCAAAAAGTAGTACTAAACGTCGATGACCAAGCACCAATCACGGTTCAGGTTCGACAAGGCGACTATATACAGTTTGAGCCGACCGATGATTCGAAGCATCAAATCATTTCGGTTGGTAGTGGAGAGCATGCCGAAGACGGCTTCGATTCAGGGATCTTTGAATCAACACAAAGCTACAGAATGCAGGTTAAAGACATCGGAACATTTGAGCTGCAAGATACATTCAATCCTGATCAAAAAATAACCATCCAAGCAACCTAAATGAGCCATTCCCACAATACTGAAGACACGAGGGGACTAAAAATCGGCATAGTCTTAAACGGCTTGTATGCAGTTGTTGGGCTTGTTGCAGGTCTCCTTACAGGATCGCTCACGCTCATCACAGACGCCATCCATAATCTAACAGATAATTTCACTCTTTCTGTATCCTACGCGGCCAACCGCATTGCAAAACGACAAGCTGACTCAGACAGAACTTTTGGCTACGGCAGAGCAACTATTCTGGCTGCGTTAATCAACGCCAGCTTCATGATAGCTGTCGCCCTTTTCGTTGCTGTTGAAGCTATTCAACGCCTCAGCGACCCTGTGGCCGTTGAAGGCGGTGTAGTAGCACTTGTGGCTAGCATAGGAATTTTCGTAAACGTATTTATTGCATATTCACTCTCAAAGAATCGTAAAGATTTGAATATGCGTAGCGCCTATATAGACCAGCTATTTGATGCGCTCTCGTCGTTCGGTGCCGTTTCAGCTGGACTACTCATCTACTTTACAGATATACAGTACATCGACAGCATATTTGCACTGCTCATTGTTGGGCTTTTGCTTTATAACACTATAAAAATTCTGAAAGAAGCGGTTCATATATTACTGGAAGGAACCCCAAAAGATACAGATATTGAAACGATAGTAAAAATAATTGAAGCCCATCCAAAAGTTATTCAGACGGACGATCTGCATGTGTGGGCGATTCGATCAGGATACAACGCTGTAAGTTGTCATATTGTCATTGCACAGTCAAAACTCTCAGAAAGTCGCAGCATCGTTGAAGCGGTAAAAAAATCCTTGCAAACCAACTGTAATATCCATCACTCAACAATTGAAGTTGAATTCGAGGAGTCCACTAAAAACAAAGCTCATGAAAATCACTAACTCTCTCGGCGTATTAGTTTCTTGGCCTTTTCTAAAAACTAACAAGATGCACAGTAACTTTTATCACCTCATTTAGCTCGTACACTGAGAAACCTACGGAAAGTAAAGGTGTATAATAACTACAAATTATGGCCGCTAGAGATACATGCATAAGAATGTTGGATACTGAATACCCACGATGTGAGGGTTGTTTAGGAGATCCCGTTTCGTTCGGTAATGATTTAGTTGAACGCCCAGGAGTTAATCCAGATTGTGCTAACAATCGTCGCAAGCGAACAGATAGTGGTCTAAGCACAGAAGCATGTGGTCTAATCCTTGCACAATATTCTATTGATCTTAGTAGCGAAGCAGTTATTGGTGGTGGTTACGTTACGACAGGACACAGACAAGTATTGAGCAGAATTGATGTTATGCCCGTAGAAGGTATCGCTGGCATTTACGATGCCGCAAGTTCTGGTGGAACACACCCTACAGTGATTGATCTAGAGCATGAAGTAGAGTTTCCTCAACCACTTCAAATGTAAAAGAAGGCCTCAAGTTACCTCGCAGAGGACTCCAGACCTTCAACTCCAGTATATAATGAATTCATGTCAGGAGATACTGAAACCAAACCAACACTTTATTTAGATATTGATGGTGTATTGCTTGCAAACGAATCAAATCTAGCTGAAGGCGCTAAGGAATTCATTAAATATGCCGCTGATAACTTCGACGTTTATTGGCTCACGACACATTGCATGGACGGAGACCCAAATCATGCAGTTGAATATCTGAATCGAGGCGACCCTGAAGACCTCACGCCTTGGCTTAATAAGTTCAAACCCACCACTTGGAGTCTCAAGAAAACCGATGCGATAGATTTCTCAAAGCCATTTCTATGGTTTGATGACGACTGTTTCACCGAAGAGCAACGAGTGCTTCGCGAACACGGTGTCTTCAATTCCTGGATTGAAGTAGACCTTAGGAAATACCCGGATCAAATGAGTCATGAGTTGAAGTTATTAAAATCAATCGTGGAAGGCAGTGATTAAATGTGGTATAATAACAGTGTAGGACAGCGGCCAATAATGGCGTCCAGTGCGGCTACGAATTAACAATAATTCGGGCCGTTTTTTATTTCGGCCGAGGAGGAAAAAATGACAAAACTAGAATATCCAGTACAAACCCTGCCGGATGGCGACAAAAGATATCAGAGTCTAGAAATCGATGACAAAGGCGACTTGATCTTTGAGACAACTGACATCGGTGAAGGTACGGCTAAAGTTGCTCCTAATGGTGGAGATTTAGATTATGAGTATTCATACACCGTTGCTGCTAAAGACGTAGAGAGATTACTGCTAGAGCTAATCAAAGATAACTTCGATGATTCGGAGAAATTCAAACAATGGTTAGACTCCAAACAAATTCAATCTGAGTTCTGGTCTTACTAAACATGTATTGATTTTTTCTATAGGGTTTAAAAACAGAGGTAATCATTCTATACTAGATATTAAGTTATGGCATTTGCAAAAGTATTAAAGAAATATAGAGAATTATCATTTTCCGAAAGAGACAAAGGAAATCGATTTGAACGCTTAATTCAGGCATATTTATATACCGATCCAAAATATAAACACCTAGAAAAAATTTGGCTATGGAACGAATTCCCCTATCGTAATTCTCTCGGTGGTGGCGATACGGGGATTGACCTTGTAGCGCAAACTGTCGAAGGTGACTATTGGGCGATTCAGTGTAAGTGTTATCAGGATGATGCTCGCATAAGTAAAGAAGAAGTCGATACGTTCTTGTCTACATCTGGTAGGAGTTTTGAGGATTCATCCAGTAATCGAGTAAAGTTCAGTAATCGATTATGGGTTTCTACTACTAACAAGTGGACTTCTACAGCAAATGACACTTTGAGACACCAAGATCCTCCAGTTACCCGTATCAACCTAACGGACCTGGAAGAAGCACCGGTCGATTGGCTAAAAATTGACGAAGGTATTTATGGAGAAAAAGCCAGAACAGCAAAGAAACAATTACGTTTTCACCAAAAAGATGCGCTTGAAAAAACTAAGACCTATTTCGACTTA
>JAGQNT010000013.1 GCA_020427965.1 Candidatus Saccharimonadota bacterium
GGGCGGGAGTATTTGCGATTGCAGTTAAGTCGCGTGTCGCCTGCTGAGTAACCGCTCCGTCGTCGTAGTCGATGAGAATCGTGTCGTTATAAGTTCCCGTTGCTGTTGGGTAAAGGGTAATGATAATTGTGCAAGAACCTGAAACAGCCAAGTCCGTGCCGCAAGTTCCGCCCGTCCCAGGGTAAGCTCCACCTTTGAAAGAATAAGGAGCCGCCAAGCCCGAACCAGCCATTAAAGTGGCTTGAAATCCGCCTTGGTTTTCAACGTTGAAAGTATGGTCAATGGTATCGTTCACTGTAACGACACCAAAGTCGTAAGTGGGGCCTTGATCGATAACAACGAGGGCTGGGTCGACACCTGTACCCTCAATATTTCTTTGGGCAAGAGCTGCGCCTGCGCCATTGTGGTAGTTGATATCAATAGTATCTGTCGCTAAACCATTGGCCGTTGGTGAGAAAGTCACAACGATAGAACATTGAGCACCAATAGCGAGCGTGCCACTGCAATCTCCACCGGTTCCTGGGTAACTTCCGCCTTTGTAGCTAAAAGGTGCTGTCAAGGCTGTGCCGACCATGGCCGTGGCTTCGGCACCACCAGTGTTGTCGACGGTAAAAGTGTGATCGGTGTCAGAACCGCGAGCTTGATTGCCGTAATTGTAAGTTGTTGCATCGGAGATCAACAAGAAGGCAGCAACAACACCATTGCCCTGTACATCGCGAGAAGTTTGTTGAGAGGCAACGCCATCGTTGTAGTCGATAAGAACTGTGTCCGAAGTCGATCCTGTGGCGACAGGAGCGTAGCGAACAACAATGGTGCACGAACCGCCGGCCGACAGAGTGGCGCCACAACTTCCACCTGATCCAGGGTAACTTCCACCCTTGAAAGTGTAAGGAGCTGCTAAGCCAGAACCGGCCATCGCCGTCGCACCAAACCCACCAGTGTTGTCGATGGTGAGTGTCACTTCATTGGTAGAACCGACGGCGCGATCACTAAAATCATAAAGTGGAGCATTTGAAATAACGAGTTGTGCAGGGTCGACCCCAGTACCGGTCACAGGGCGAAGAGCGTTGGAAGTTCCGGCTCCGTCGTAGTAACTGATGTCAATGGTATCGTTGTGAACACCAGATGAACCGGGAGAGAACTCCACAATAAAGTCACAAGAGCCCGCCGGTGCAAGAGTGGCTCCGCAGTTTCCGCCAGTTCCAGGGAAAGAGCCACCTTTGTAAGTGTAAGGGGCCGCCAAACCGCCACCAGAAATTGTTGTTGCAGTGACAGAACCTGTATTTTGAAGAGTAAATGTGTATTCAACAGTTGAGCCGACGGCTTGATCTTGAAAGTCGTAAGTGGGTCCATCTGAAATAGATAAGAAGGCCGAAGAAGTACCAGTACCCGTAACATCGCGATTGCTTTGGGTGGCACCGGATCCGTTATTATAGTTAATTTGAATGGTGTCGTTGTGAACAGCCGCCGTGCTTGGTGTGTAAGTCACAAAGATCGTACAATTGGCTCCATTTGCGAGAGTGAGTCCGCAAGAACCACCTGTTCCTGGGTAAGAACCATCTTTGTATTGAAAAGGAGCTGCCAAGCCTACACCGGCCATCGACGAAGCCGTGACACCACCATTGTTTGTCAGTGTAAATGAGTGTTGTGTCGTCGAGCCGAGAGCTTGTGAGCCAAAGTCGTAAGGGTCGGTTTCAGAAATATCAATGAGGGCTGGAGTGGTCGCCGTCCCTTGAACATCTCTCTGTGCATTGGTCCCCGTTA
>JAGQNT010000140.1 GCA_020427965.1 Candidatus Saccharimonadota bacterium
ATCGTGACCAAGAGTGATACTCGTAAGTGCAAGAACGTGCTCGAGAGAGCGTCGGGGGCTCTTTTGAGCTTTTGTGAAAGTACCCTTACTTCGGCAGAGGTGTCTGGGGAGCTGCAAGTTCTCTATGACCCCCTTGAAGTGACCCAGGCGATCGAGCGTTTTGAAGAAATGGCTGAGGCAAGAAAGCCAGGCTGTTGGGTTCCGCCGATCGCGCAAGTAAAGGCCGGACAGTACGTAGTCTTGAAATTACTACCAAGAGTGATCCTGTATCGTAGCTATGCGACGACCAAAAACGCTAAAACTAAACCGCGGGAATTCCGGTTCAGGTTTTAAAATTGTAACGTGATATAATGTTGTTCTATGAAAACGGAAACAATCATTGGAGGATTAGTAGTGCTGCTACTTTTGGGTGTAGCAGGCTATTTTTTCCTCTTTAAAACTAGTGAGCAAGTAGCCACCCAAACGCCTCCGGCTACCGAGTCGGCTGATGAAACACCGATCCCGGTGGAGCCAGACGGTGGTATTGGTGACGGCGCGGAACCGCTCGATGAAATGGCGGCGACTGGTATGCAAGTGATCGGCCGTTCCGAGGGTGGTAATGATATTGTGGCCTACCATTACGGCACGGGCGAGAAGGAGATCCTCCTCGTGGCTGGTGTACACGGTGCGTACGCAGCTAATACGTCTCAGCTTGCCCATGAACTCAACTCATATCTAGAGAGCGCGACTCTGCCAGAGGATGTGCGAGTGACCGTGATCCCCGTGCTTAACCCTGATGGTCTTCAAAAGATCTACGAGGTGACTGATGTCGTCAATGGCTTTAGTGCTCTGCGTGACCATAACGCCACCATTCCTGGTCGTTTCAATGCTAACAATGTAGACCTCAACCGCAACTTTGACTGTGAGTGGGCACCAAAAAGCATGTGGCGTAGCCAGGAGGTGAGTGGAGGAAGCGCAGTCTTTTCTGAGTCTGAGGCCGCCACGCTGCGTGACTACGTGATCGCCCAGGATCCCGTTGCTGCTATTGTTTGGTTTAGTGCTGAAGGGAAGGTCTACCCATCAGCCTGTGGCGGTGCACCAAGTAGCGCCTCAACCCAGCTGGCCAGCACGTTTGCCAAGGCAGCTGG
>JAGQNT010000141.1 GCA_020427965.1 Candidatus Saccharimonadota bacterium
AAGATATCAACATTTAGCTGCCAGTGTTCACGTAAGCGCCCTTTTTGCGGGCGTTCGTAACGAAACAGATTGGGTTTGCTCCACCAACGCAGCGGATAGACAAGTTCTTGGCGACGTGCAGCGACCATCCGACTAACCGTCGGTGTCATTTCTGGCCGCAGGGCAACTTGGCGCTCACCCCGATCGCTAAAGCTGTACATCTGATCGTCGACAATCTCTTGATTGGTTTGGTTCTTTAACCGAAACAGTTCGAGTGGCTCGAGTATTGAAGCGTCGTACTCTTCGTACCCATAGCGCTCGGCTACGCTTTGCCAAGCCGCAAATAAATAGTTCTGAATTTGTTTATCTGCTGGGTAGAAGTCACGGACACCTTTGTAGCTTTGGGTAGAAATTTTAGTCATATCTAATCATTCTCCTTATTTATGCGTACTTGTGCAAGTTTAACAGCTTGAGCTACAGCTTGACGAGCACTTTTTACTGCCCTGAATCTATATCTCTTTCTTGCATCTAGATACTTTCCAGACAGATTGGCTGACCATCCTGGAAATTGATCTATTACTACAACTGGGATACCTGCTTGATATGCCACACATATTTCGTTTAACGTACCAGAACCACCAGCTATTGCGATTATCGAATCGCAAGACAAACTCTGTACCATCTCCCGCCCCCCTCCACGTACTAAGCCCGTTGCTATCACTACACTCGCAGACTCAGGTTTAAATATTTCCAAGCCTATATCATATGTGACACCAATGGTTAAACCGTTATTCTTTCTGGCAGATAGCGCTGCCTCCGTGGAAAGCGAAAGCGAATCTTTTTCTGCTCCAAACACTAAAGTACAATTGGTGTATGCAAGGTTTTTACCAATACTTCTTGCTATTTGAATTGATCGTTGGCTGTAGTTAAGATCACTGCAAGACCCTATTACTCCAATTTGCAAATTTCTCATATACATCTCCATTAAATTTTTAATGTTATTTATAAACAAAAAGCCGGGTGCTAGCCCCGGAATGATGAGTTATTCAGATATTAGAAACTACCTACCACTTACGAGGCTAACAACCGGCTGAATATGTAGATGTAGTTTGATCACTATCTTCTTATTATAGCATGCTTTGCCTAGTAATGTCAAGCTTATGCTTGCTCTTTATGGGTTTTGATGGTTAAATCTTGGCAACTTTGGAGGCAAAAGTCTCTGGAGAAGTACATCCTGTCCTAAATCAGACCTAGCTCCCGAGGAGGAGTCATGTTCGATCGTTTTACGCAAGAAGCCAAGAATGCGGTAATTCTGGCGCAAGAAGAAGCCCGCCTGCATGGCCACACTTATCTTGGCACCGAGCATCTGCTACTGGGGATTCTGCACCAGAACAACAGCATGGCCGTTACAGCCCTCGAGTGTCTTGGGCTAACATTGGAGCCTGTCCGCCAGCAAGCGCTCGAGATTCTCGGTGTTGGTAGCACATCCCCAAACGTGCTTCCGTTTACGCCGCGGGCAAGGAAGGTGCTCGAGCTGGCCTACCGTGAGTCGGAACAACTTGGTTCGAATTATATTGGCCCTGAGCACTTGTTGCTCGGCATTCTGCGCGAAGGAGAAGGCATCGCTTGCCAGACGATTGTGGCGCTCGGCGTCGATCTCGAACATGTCGAGCGCACTGTGATGGGTTCGATCGAAGCTGCGGATGCCGACACCAAACTCGTTGACGCTGTAAGTAGAACGGTCTATCAGATGTTCCATCGGCACGTCGCAAAGATTGCCAACGCACCACGACTGGAGGTCGTACCGGTAGTAGTCGTCATCGAGCCAGGTGAGCAGTCGTCGCATAGCGCGACCATCTTGCCGGTTGAACCCGACGTCGAGCAAGTTCTCTTGGCAGCGCTCGAACGCAGTGACAAAGCCTGCATCACGCTCGCCGATCTCCGCATGGTTCTCGGTAATTAACGACTAGACGACAGGATGTAAATCTAGACGCTTCTCGAGGCACCACCAAGCCTTTCGAGACCGTCATAACCCGCTGAGGAAACTCAGCGGGTCTGTCATTTTAGGCAGATCTCTAAGTGCCAAGTAACTTACATCCATTTCATGTCTTTGTTGCAGACTACACATTGTGTTATAGTATAGGTAACTTTGGAGGCAAAAGTCTCTAGAGAAGTACATCCTGTCAAAATAGACACCTAGCTCCCGAGGAGGAGTCATGTTCGAACGTTTTACCGACCGAGCTCGTCGTGCTGTCGTTGACGCTCAAGAAGAGGCACGACTGCTCAACCACTCGTACATCGGCACCGAACACCTGCTGATTGGGCTGACATACAACTCATATGCGGATGAAGGTGGTCTTTCTCAGCAAATCATGGCAGCCCTCGGGGCCGACGTTGAGACACTGAGGGAACAAGCACGCGAAGTATTCGTAAACGACACCCAAGTTAGGGCTGGCTCGCATATCCCGTTTACACCGCGGGCCAAGAAGGTGCTCGAACTGTCGCTCCGCGATGCCCTCCAGCTTGGGCACAACTACATCGGCACCGAACACTTGCTGTTGGCGTTGGCGCGTGAAGGCGGTGGCGGAGCTGCCAAAATCATGGAGAACCTTGGCATCGACTTCAGGTACGGCTTCATCAAACAAGTTGTCATTTACATGTTGAACCAAAAAACCAGCGCTCGGGTGGCGGTTGCTCATGCTGTGAGCGAGAAGATGCAACCAACGCTCACGCCTAGCCAAGCCGCCGAGGTCGACGCAATGGTCGACCGGCTCATGCCCCAGCTCGTCGCTCAGACTGTTGCCGGACAAGAATCAGTGACAAGTGATGGCAAGCTCGCACGTCTGGTGCTGACGACAATCCAAGACAGCCGTCCTGGAATGATTCGAGTCGAGCCGGCAGTGCTGGAACTGGTGTTAAGAGCTGTCGAACTCAACCCGAATACAGCCAGCGTTACGACTGGCCAACTGATGGCGATTCTTCAGTCGCCGGAGGCACCGGGGCTGCAGAAATAGACAGGATGTAAATCTAGACGCTTCTCGAGGCACCACCAAGCCTTTCGAGACCGTCATAACCCGCTGAGGAAACTCAGCGGGTCTGTCATTTCAGGCAGATTTTGTTTGTTAGCTGTGAACGTAGACTAAGCCTAACTCCAGACGGCTCAAGACGGAGGCTGTGACTGCTTGTGTATGATTACGCTCGCTTAATCTACCAAGCCTAGCTAGATAGGCATATTCAAGCGAATAAATGTCTAGCTCGCTCCTAAGTGCCGATTGGGCTACAATTCTTAGCAGTCGAAGGCCGGCACGTAGTGTCGAGTGCGAGTCGTATCTCTCGTTAAAGTACATCAAGTCGGCGATAACTTTAGACACATCGATGTATTCGGGATGTTTTGGCTCGATACGTGTCGAAACCCAGTAATCCTCGACAAGCTGGCGAAGCGTGGTCGTGTCGAAAATCTTAGGGTATGTGCTTGGCATAGCGTCTGTAGCCGACTCATCACTGACCATCTCTGTCTCTACTTCGTCGACTATAGGTGGTGTTGGAAAATTAAGACCAGAATCAAGAATTAGTGCCAAGCCGTTATACACCAAGTCTGGAACAGCTTCTAAAGCGACACGCTCGCGAGCCTCTTCTTGAGCAGCCAGGTTGTTGGCATGGCCTAAAGCCTCGTCGTAGGCCGCAAACTTGCCGACTATTTTACCTAGATGGGTGGCAATGTGTACTCTCGGACTATGTGTTTCGGCGTCACGTAAATCGTTTACTCCCAAAAATGCTTTTTGAATTCTGGCCAGTTCGACCATTGTGTACTCACCTCGAAATGACTGTAGTCTTATCATGCAAAAATTATAGGCATAAATAAAACCGACCACAAGCACAAGGGTTATGGTCGGCTAAAATTCTTTTTTTGTTTATTACATATCGAAATCGCTAATGTCTGGTATCTGATAATCGTCTAGTCCAAAGCCTGACATTAGGTCTATATATAGCTCACTAAATGGTTTAGCATTGCTTGGGGCATCGATATTAACTTGTTTATCTAGGTCGATGTCGAGGGTTAACGTATCTGTGCCTTTGTTGTCGGCAATTTCGACTCGCTTTAGTTTGCTGCCATCTAGGTAGAAATACAAACTGCTATCATCCGAACCATCTTGGTTGGTTAGACTATTTGTATCGAGCTCTTGCCCAGTACAGTCCGACAGAGCCTTGACTACTGGCATATTGGCGACAATATCGTTCAAAAAGGCCTCGGCAGTTGCGTCGTCGGCTGGTTCTAGTTTGTATTTTGGATATTCGGTGCCATTGACATCGCCTTTGCCATCCGCCGTTACAACAAACAGCGGATTTTTATCGTAGGCGTTCTTAAAGGCCTCACGATCGGCTTGAGCTTGGTCGGATGTAAGTAGAGTCGACACGTCGCACTTAGAGGTGTTTTCGCCGAGCAAACTACCAGCTTGATCTAGGTCGATCTGATACCAATTGCCTTCTAGGCCATCAAGACTGATCGACTCACCCAAGAATGATGTAGCTAGTGACGATAAGCCGGAAGCGTCTTCGAGACTAATATATGTTTTACCATCTACTGCTCTAGCTACTGCCTTGATCACGAATCCATCTGCACCAAAGCTTAGGCTCACTTCAGCAGCCGAGGCTTGTAAGTTGAAGTCACCAGTCACGGTCACCGACGTATCGGCAGCTTTTAGGTTAGCAGTGATCTCCATCTGATCGGCATCAACTAGGTCATAAAGGGCTGTCTTGACCTTGTTCTCGGGCTTGTTTGGAACAAGCACCATGTAATAGGCTGCAGCTACGCCACCTAGTAGAAACACCAACACTGTCGCCAAAATAACGAATAATTTTTTCTTGCCACCTTTGCTTGTCGGCTCGACCGGTGCGGGCATAGAAGTCGATGTATCTTCTGTTTTAGGTTGCGCGACATCTGTATGTGGCGATGTATCGCTAGTTGCTTGATTTGTATCTGGAGCCGTAGTTTGCGGCTCTGGTGTATTTGGATCCATATTCCCCTCACTATTTATACCTTAAATATATCATAAGCTCTTTTTAGCAAAATGCCTATAGCTTGTTATAATGCTGTTACAGATATTGACACTTCGTCACCGTTGTGTCATTATATATGTTGTTTTTTACCAAATTATCGGTCGAAAAACAGCACATTGACAGCGTACGAATAATTCTTACTTCTTGCTAAGTATGCCCACGAACAACCCTGTTCATGTGCAGATCGGCAAGATCTAAGAAAGGAATGCCGACATGACTCACCAAAAGAATTCTGAATCCCGCGCACTATACGCGCTCATGGTGGTCCTCTTGGTCTGCGTACTCATCTTGGGGCTTATTTCCGCCTTCGGCAGTCCTTGGAGTCAAGCTCAGCCAGCTGACGACTATACGTCGTCCGAGTTGTACTCGTTGCAGGTTCAGCAGATCGCCGATCTCAAACAGCAGGTCGAAGACATGCAGCAGCAGATCTCCGAACTCCAGACCGAGCTCGATAGTACGGCGGTGGGCGTCTTCGACACGCCACCCAGTGACACAGTGGTCACCGCAACCACTATCGACCTCGACGCGGCTTCGCGCGAGGCATGCATCCACTACCGTGATGATCCGTTCTTTTTGGCCGACTTTTCCGAGGGCTTCGTCTTCGGAGGCGCCGAGTGCACCCCTGGCCACTTCTGGGGCGTGCTTTGGCCGGCCAACGACACCTATGTCATCACCACGCCCGAAGGGCTTAACTTCGACGATGGGTTTGCCAGTGTCGGGTTCGACGACAACTGGTACGGCATACCCGCCAGCCTGCGTCATCCGGCCTATGCAGACGCACTAACCCTGGAAGAGCTGACTCAGCTCCCACCAGGGACAATCATCTGCCGACGGACTGGCAACAACCCCGAACATGCCACAGAGCATGTCTTCTTCGAGGCAAGTCTAGTGGTCTACGAATACGACGGGTCACTTTATCCTCGCTGGACAGACAGTCAGGGTATGGCCTCGAGCTTGAGCTCGTGGAGCCTCGAAGATGACGGGGTGATCCCATACAGCAACTACACCGATACCGAATGGTACGGCGGCTGGAGTGGGACTCGTCTGACACTGGGAAGGTGTAACGCGGTGTAACCAATCAGAGACGAAGCATTCGTACGCTGTCGTCTCACCAGAGTTATCGACATATCGATACTTCTGGTGAGATTTACTTGAACAAGCAAACTAAAAAAGCTAAAATGCCCTAGCACTTTTTTAGTCTACTCCCCAATTTTTCAAACCATTAAATTTCTAATTTATGTTTGCAAAATTGAA
>JAGQNT010000142.1 GCA_020427965.1 Candidatus Saccharimonadota bacterium
ACGGCGTTTGTTTCTTGCCGCCGTGAGCGATCAGCTCTTCAGCAAACGCTTCATCGGTAGTAATGTCTTTTTTCTCTACCTCCAATTCGAGACGCTCAATAACCGCCACAACGCGCCGACAAAATGGACAGGTTGGTTTGTAGTAGAGGGTAAGCATAGATTTCAAAGTAAATTATTAGTAGTTCAATACTAGTATACCAAATTTACTGGAGACACTCATTTTTGACACCCGGGACAGTAATGTGTCCCCCGTCCTGCAACACGGATTTTCTTGATAGTTTCGCCGCAACGTGGACACGGCGTGCCCTGCTTGCCAAATACATTTAAATAATCAGTGAAATTACCATTGTCTCCTCCCGTATCAACAAAATGCTGAAACGTAGTACCTCCAACAGCGATAGATTCACGCATTACATCTCCGGCGGCGGCAGAGAGCGCCGTCGCCTCTGCCTTCGTAACTTTATTGGCTCGCCTGGTTGGTCGTACTTTTGCGCGCCACAGTGCTTCGTCCACATAGATATTCCCCAGACCCGCCACAAAAGACTGATCTAAGAGCACTGCTTTAATAACCGCTTTCTTTTTCTTAAGTTGAGCCGCAAACCATCCGCAATCAAAGTCTGTGTCAATTGGTTCTGGACCAAAACCGGCTCGTGCCGTAGCCACTTCTTGTGCAGTGGCGAGTTTTGTATAGCCAAAGAGACGCATGTCATTGAAGTAGAGGGCTGAGTGGTCAGTAAAGTAGTACGCTACCCTGGTGTGTCGTCCAGGAAATTCCGCCACATCAGCGGCGGTCATAGAATGACCGCCGCCACTGACCACCTCCCCATCAACATAGAAAAACTGACCAGTCATCTTGAGGTGTGCCAAGAGAAATAGATCAGACTGACTCTTAAACGAAAAAATCATCAACTTCCCTACCCGGTCGATTCCCGCAATAGTCTTGCCAACCAACCGATCCTCGATGGTGTCGTCTTGCGCAACCGCTTTTGCATGAAATACTTCAACCGCTTTCACAGTCTTTCCCACCACCTTCTCAGTCAGCTGACGCCGCACAGTCTCGACTTCAGGAAGTTCAGGCATAGTGTTGTCATTCTAATCCAAAAGTATAAAAAGAACGACCCGCTCCGAGAAGATCCCGGGGCGGGTCGATTGCACCACTCAGCGGTCATAACTGA
>JAGQNT010000014.1 GCA_020427965.1 Candidatus Saccharimonadota bacterium
GGGTGTCCGTATTCGTTGTGAAAGCATTACCCCCTATTATGTCCAATCGATAGAACCTTACATTGGAGGTCTGCTGGATTTCTGTCGGAAAGGAGTTTGTGGGGGCCGCTCTGGGAATTATCTCCACTCGCAGAAGCGGCGCCGTTGCCCCGGAGGAACCTCGAAGTCGAACAGGTCGGTAAAAATTACCGGCTCCGACAGGGAAATTCCTGACCGCTGCAACGCTGGCCGGAAACTGTATGGCCATTCGACCATCGACGTAGTTAATGGTGTCACCGCCCGAAACGGGGGTAGTTGTGTTGGTCAACTTAATCAGACCGGTATTCTGGATTTCCAGAATACCTTTGGTCAGCGTCAGCGTACCGCCGACCGTAAGGCTGTCCGAGCGCGTACCCGTTACGACCACTCTGGCCGACGAGGCTGTGCGATTCAGCGTCACATTGTTCAGTGATCTCGCCGCCGCACTTGACGCAAACCGCAAGGAGTCATTTACGGTTGTACCGCTGAGATTCAGATTTGTCGTTGCTGTGCTTGTTAACGTTCCGCTCTGACTTGGATAGGATGCATTGCCGGCAAAAAACCACGAGTTGCCTGCGCCGAGATTCAGATTGTTTCCGGCGTTGACCGTCAACGTCCCACGAACACTGTCCGTTTGAGTATTGGCGGCAAATGTTACGCCGGCGGTGTTGTTAATAGTCAGGTTGTTGAAATTATTAACCGTACCGGATCCAGTTGTAATCGTTTGAGCGTTGTTGCCGTTGAACGTAACGGTATTCGACCTGAGCAGGAGCTTGGTCGATCCGCTGGTCTGTGTCAGCGCCAGATGCCCCTTCAAGGAAATCGTGTAATTGCTCGCGCTCACATCCAGACGATTGCTGCCCGTCGTTGTGGAAACTGTCAAAGAATCCTTCACAGTGATATTTCCCAGGAGCGTCTTCACAACCGTAGCTCCGGTATTTTGAAGGTAGAGCCTGCCGTAGGTAATCCCTCCATAAACACTCTGCGACGCATTCTGATTATACGAGACTGCGTTTGTTGAATCCAGATTGTACGTCTGATAGGATGCCGGGAAGTTGTTGGTTCCCGTGATGAACATCCGGGTTCCGGCAGACGCAGCCAAAGAATCTCCGGCGGCGCCCTGATGATTGAGCGTGAAGGCACCGGTCGCCAACGTACCGGCCAATAAACGGAGACTCCCGTTTACGCTGGTATTGACTCCCAATGTCTTGATGGTATTGTTGAAGAAAACAAGATTATTATATGTTGTCAACCCGGTCGGAATGGTGTAGTTGATTGACCCGCCGAAGATAAAGGTACCGCTATCATTCGCAACAAAATTGGAGAACGTTCCGGTTGGAATAATCGGCGTGATACCCGTTGGATTTAGGATAATCGTCCCGATTCCACTAACATCCCCGAGACTGTGCGAATTGGTGCTGGTAATGTTCAACGTGCCCGGCCCGGGGGTTCCACCTGTCCTCGAATCAAAATAAACGGATGCCGCGCTGACCGTTGCGCCTGTTATATTGATTGTCTTGCTATCGCCGATGATGACTGGTGTGGAAGAAGTCGGAGTCGAGGCCGCAGGTGCACCGCCAAAGCCGGCCGTACTCCATGACGCGGCCGCCGTCCACGAACCACCCAGGCTGTAATACGTTGTTACACCTCCAAATTCACCTGAAAGCGCCGCCGTATAATCGCCCTGCAAAACGCTGGGACCGGGATTGGTGAAACGCATCGTACTGTCGGTTGGTGAAAACGAAGCATTCGCCGGCGCACCGGTGCCGCTCTGCCACGTAAACGGTACGAAATATCCCCCGACAAACGTCCCGTAATTCGTTCCGGTTACACCCACGCCTTTGAAGTCAAAAATAAGACTGTCGAGGATATCGCTGGCAAGTCCGGTCTTCGAAACCTTCCAGTAATAATTAATGCCGTCGTTTTGACCATTGGTCAGATTCGGGTGGATGGAATTGACGGGAATGACCTTTACGGTGCCCTCTGCCGGAGTTGTGCCGGCGTTGTAGATCACAATCCGAGCGGGCGTGTAATTGCCGCCGGTTCCTACCGGAATCGTGCGATCCGCCGGCAGCGACGGGTACGCGATCGTCACACCCTTGTCGCTGACTATACCGGATGTCTGAATGTGCTTTTGATCCGTGAATGGGCCACCGAGAATGGATGGGATCGTATCATTTATCGTAAGCCCGTTGCTCCCAATGTTCAAGACCCCATTCGTCAGCGTCAACGTGCTGTCTACGACCAAGTCCCCACCCGATACAGTAACACCAGTTCCACCAAAGCTATTATCGATGACCAAATTGTTTACGGTAAGTGTCGTCGTTCCAATACTAATGGCTTGGTTAAATGTTGAGCTTTGCATAGTTAAGTTATTTTTACCCGAAACAGCATCAAAAGCCCCGGAAGTACTTGTAAAATCACGCGTTACAATAATATTTGTACTTGGTGCCAACACAATCTTTCCACCGGAGAAAGTGTTATTCAAAGTCAGATTGGTAAATGAAATCGTGCTGCCATTCCCATATATAGTATCATTGGCAGAGGAACTATTGAAGGTCACGGTGCTTGTGTTACCTGAATTAAAGCTCCCACTCTCACGATATAGGTGACCCCCGATTGTCGCATTGACAATGTTCTGTCCTTGATTGCCTGTAAATCGAAACAATCGGAAGTCTCCAGCTATGTTGATCCTCAAATTGTTCAATATCGTAAAGCTGGCCTGCCCACCATTTGGCGTTCCGACGCTTTGAGTGAAGGATGGATTTGGACCGATTTGCAGGTCATAGAACGGAACAGAGGATGTAACGCTCATATCCCAATCTGCCGTATTCGAAGTCACCAGTTGAACCGTTCCACCAGTAACAGAACTGGTCGACACGCCGACGATTCGAAGACCAAAGGCAGAGGCGGTTGCATTTGCTCGAACAACTTGTAGTGTTCCTCCTGACATGGTAAAAGAAGATGCCGAACTGTTATTCATTTCAAAGGCACCTTGAGTTGTCGTCGCATCGTCCTTGTACCTTCCAACAATTAGCGTTCCGCCGCTTTGAACATAAGTTAAGTCACGGGCAGATCCATCAGTTCGGAAACTCCCGCCAACCGTCATGGTTCCGCCACTGATCTGGATGGCTGCCGTGTTGGCATCATAGACAAGTGAGTTCACTACACTGCCATCGGAAACAGTACCAACATTGATAGCGCCGGCGCTGAGACGAATCTTTCCTCTCAAGATCAAGTTCTCATTGACCGTCGAGGTCATCTGAGCAGTTCCGCCATCAATCCAGAGTTGCGCTGTGGCAGGAATCGTGTAACCAAGACCTGACGTCCCGCTGGCAAGAGTCACCGTCTGGCTGCTTGACAGACGGAATGTCCCGTTGGTTAGCGTAAGAGCTCGGGATGCAACGTCCGTCGCACCCGAAATGGTGAAGTTGGAAGCATTTACCCGAA
>JAGQNT010000143.1 GCA_020427965.1 Candidatus Saccharimonadota bacterium
CACTGATCTTTCAGAAAAAGAAGCCGGTCGGCCAGTGAGCGTACGGAGAATGACTGAAATCGTAGAGGATCCTGCAACCCAAGTCTCTGAAGTGATTTGGACGGATAATGGTTCAAACCCAGATGGCATTAAGCAGTTAGGGTATTACATTACTAAAGTGGGGTTTGGTAGCATTCACAGTTGGTCTGTAGTGAACGAGGACATCGGCGATGAATATGGGATTTCAGTGTCGCCGTTAGACAGTTCAAGCGAAGCAGAGCGTAGTAAAGAACTCAGTGACATGGTTCTTAATCAAATAGAAACTACCGCTCCACTTCGTTAATTCCTAAATCCATTACATCTAAACGGCTACTGTTTCTAAAACCGGTATAATAGGGGTAATGAGTGAAACTTCGTTCTTTCGTCGTAACTGGAAGCTGATACTCAACATGGTCACGTTTTTGGCGCTGGCCATCCTTGTGTACGCCATCCGTGATCAGTTGGCCCAGACAATCGCTGATCTGCACCGCGTCAATCTGTGGGTACTATTCCTGGTGATTCCACTGGAGGCGCTTGGTTATCACGCCCAGACGCGCATGTACCAGTCGCTGTACAAGTCGGTCGGCAAGGGCATAGGCTACGCCAACCTGATGAAGGTGTCACTGGAGCTGAATTTCGTCAATCATGTCTTCCCGAGTGGCGGTGTGTCGGGTATTTCGTATTTTGGGCTTCGCATGAAGCAATTTGGCGCCTCGGCTGCCAAGTCTACGCTGGTACAGACGATGAAACTGGTTCTACTCTTCTTGTCGTTTGAGATTTTTATCATGTTCGGCATGTTCTTGCTGGCCATCAATGGGCAGGCGAGTAACTTTGTCATATTCATTGGCACGTCACTTGCTATGTTGGTATTGGTCGGAACGGCCTTGTTTGTCTATATCATTGGTACCAAGGCACGAATCAACGCGTTCTTCACATGGCTGACACGACTTCTGAATAGAATTATTCAGCTGGTGCGACGCAAGCATCCAGAGACAATCAATGTCGACAGTGCGCGTGAAGCATTCGAGGAATTTCACGAAAATTATTTGGAATTACGTAGCAAACTACACGAACTAAAAGCACCATTCTGGTGGGCAGTTCTGGTCAATTTAACAGAGGTGTTGGTGATTTATGTGGTCTACATCGCCTTTGGCGAGTGGGTTAATTTGGGCGCGATAATTTTGGCGTATGCCATTGCCAACGTGGCTGGCCTGGTATCGGTTTTGCCCGGCGGCGTGGGCGTCTATGAAGGGCTAATGACGGCGGTTTTATCAGCCGCTGGTATTCCAGCTGCGGTCAGTTTGCCAGTAACCGTTATGTACCGTGTGATCAACACGGCAATTCAGATCCCGCCGGGTTATTACCTGTACCACAAGGCCATCCAGGGCAATCCACAGGTCATGCATGAATGAGCCGAGCCCCGAAGTAGAGCTGAGCGTTAGCCAGTTTGTGGCATTACACAATCAGGTGCTGGAATACACCATGCCAGAGGTAGTGATTGTGGGTGAGTTGTCCAGCTTTAGGATCAGCAAAAATAAGTGGGTTTATTTTGACCTGAAGGATGACGAAGCCACGGTCAAGTTTTTTGGCACGGTCTTTCAGCTACCGGGACCACTCGAGGACGGCATGTTGCTACGCGTCCGTGGTCGGCCACGAGTACATCCGCAGTTTGGTTTTAGTGTTACTATCGAGAACATCACGCCGGCAGGCGAGGGGACGATCAAGCGAGCTGCTGATTTGTTGCAGCGAAAACTGCAGGCTGAAGGACTGTTTGACCTAGCGCGCAAGCGTCCACTGCCATATCCGCCAACTCGCATTGGCATTGTGGCCTCCAAAGAATCTGCGGCCTACGCCGACTTTATGAAAATAATTAACGTTCGTTGGTCGGGGTTGGATATTAGTCTGATCAATGTGCAAGTACAGGGCGAGATTGCACCTGGACAGATAGCCGACGCCGTCGCGCAGTTCAATCAGTTGCCCGAGCCACCAGAGGTGTTGATACTTACCCGTGGTGGTGGTAGCGCGGAAGATTTGTGGGCATTTAATACCGAACTGGTAACGCGTGCTGTTGCGGGCAGTCGCATTCCGACACTGGTTGCCATTGGTCACGAAGTCGACGTGAGTTTGGCGGAATTAGCAGCTGATGTACGCGCTAGTACACCTAGCAATGCCGCCGAACTGTTGGTACCCGATAAGCGTGCAGTAAAACAATCGCTAACAGCCAACCGTCAGCACTTACAGCAATCACTGCAGCAGGTCTTTAAGCATGCCAAGACGCTACTGGAACAGGCAAGGCGGCAACTCCATCAGACGCTGGAACACTCTATTCGGCGGAGCCGAGCCAGCCTGGAACTAAAACAGCAAGTTCTGCAGTTACTCAACCCGCAGGTTATTTTGCAAAAGGGTTACGTGATGGTTCGTGATGCCGATGGCCGTGTCGTGCGCACCAAAAAGACTGCTCAAAAACTATCGTCGTTCCAGCTGCATTTTGCAGACGGTATACTACGTGTAAAGCCAGAAGGGAAATGATATGGCCAAGACAAGCAAAACATACCAGGAGCTGAGCCAAGAACTTGATGATGTGCTCGCACGGTTACAAGCGGACGATGTTGACGTAGACGCGGCACTGCAACTACATGAGCAAGGACAGCAGCTGGTAAAAGAGCTAGAAGCTATGCTGACCGACGCCGAAAATAAAGTCACCGAACTCAAGCCAAAACGGGCAGGCTAATGGCCTGGCTGTTCTGGACTTTATTTGTGATTCTCCTCTGTTTTGGGGTGGTACTGTTGGTCGGTGCGCCGTATCTACCCACGATGAAAAAGCAAGTTCAGGCAGGTCTGGATTTGCTTGACCTTAAGCCAGGTCAGACGATGCTTGAATTGGGATGTGGTGATGGCAAAGTATTGATTGCAGCTGCCCAGCGCGGCATCGTTTGCGTTGGTTACGAGCTGAACCCAATACTCGCGGCGATCAGTTGGCTGCGAACGCGACGTTTTGGTCGACGGGTCAGGGTAGTGTGGGGTGACTACTGGCGAACTGAGTGGCCCACGGCCGATGGCATCTATGCGTTTATTTTGCCAAAATACATGCCCAAATTGGATACAAAAATTACCCAGCTAAAACATAATTCTGTACGCTTGGTAAGCATTGCTTTCCCGATAGATACACGCAAACCTGCCAAAAGTACACAAGGGCTGTATCTGTATGTCTACAAATAACCTCTTGTCACAGAGACCGCACTTGGGTACCATTAGCGGTATGAGATTACGCGACCAGTCGGGGGCTATCAATGCGCTTTTATTACCGTTGATTGCCGTCGTGCTACTGATGGTTATTGCTCTTAGCTTTGCATTTTGGGCTTACCAGGGGCGCCAAGACTACAAAAATAACAGCGATGCAAAAGTGGCTGCGGCGGTTGACGTCGCCAAGCAGCAAGAAGCCGCCTCCAAGGAGAAAGAATTCGCGGAGCGCAGCAAAAGTCCCTACAAGACCTATGTCGGTCCCAGCGCGTACGGCTCGGTATCTGTCGTATACCCGCGGACCTGGAGCGCCTATGTTCGTGATAGCTTAAATCAGTCACCGTTTGTCGATGGCTACTTCTCGCCAGGAGTCGTGCCGGACACGCAGGATGATAACTCTAGCTATGCGCTGCGCGTGCAGGTTGTGCAAGAAAGCTACAGTGATGTCATGGAGATTTTCAGGGGTCGTACCTCGGGAGAGGCTAGTGTAAAAGTACAGCCCTACAGACTACCCAAAGTGAAATCGATCGTTGGGTCCAAGGTAACTGGCGCCATCGAGGACAACAAGCAGGGCACCATGATCGTCTTGCCAGTGCGTGATAAAACTCTCAAAATTTGGACCGAATCTAACTCGTACACCAACGATCTCAATAAAATTATTCTGGCAAATCTAACATTTTCACCCTAAATAGAAGAAGGGATGCCCCCTCCTCACCATTTCGAACTGAATTCGAAATGGATCGCCTCCCCCTAAAGCTCGGCTATCGCCTCGTTCGCTTTGCTCAACTTACGATAGTAATGGCTAGTATCGAGCGAGTCGTTTCTGGTATATTTGAAGTACTAACACGAGAGGGTATTGGCGCGCATGCGAGCACAGACGGACGAGAGTCCCGCGTCGGTTTTATCACAGCAACTGCTGCTTTCACTAGCTGAACAGCTGAAATTACCTCTGTTACAAATTGCTCGCCAGGCCGAATTGGATTCGCTCAAGCATTCGCCCAAGACCATTCCAGCTATTCGCGTCACGGCCGACAGTGCCCTAAAATTAATCGACAGCTACGTCCTGGGAGTGCAAATGGCAACCCAAAAAGATGGTTTGTTCGAGTCTGAATCAGTTTCAATCTCGTCAGTGCTGTATGATGCAGCCAGTGAACTACTGCCGTTCGCCAAAGCTTACGACGTCAAGCTAGATATAGACCTGTCGGGTAAATATGGGCCGGTTACAGCCAACCGGCGTGGCCTGCAGGCGGCCTTGGTTAGTCTGGGTTTTGCATTGATCGAGGCGTTGCCAGCCATGGAGACCCCGCAGCTACGACTGCAGCTCTCGGCACACCGCTGTCGGTATGGCATTGTGGCAGGGCTGTACAGTGATGCACAGCAATTGACAACAGATGCACTACGTCAAGGGCGCAAGCTATACGGGCGTGCGCGCCAACCGCTAACCGGGATCTCTTCGGGCAGTGCAGCTGGAGTCTTTGTGGCTGATGCGCTACTGCACGGCATGGCTTCGCAGCTCACGGTCAGCAAGCACCACAATCTTTACGGGCTCGGGGCAATACTGCAACCTAATCCGCAGCTACAACTTGTCTGATATGCATATTTTATTAATTGAACCGGACAGAATTCTGGCCAAAACCTACCTAAAAGCCTTGCGAGCAGCAGGGCACACAGTGCAAGTTTGCGCCACAGCCCAAACAGCCGTCTTTTGTGCTGATGAAACCAAGCCCGACGTTGTGATTATGGAGCTACAGCTTGTTGGGCACAGCGGCATCGAATTTTTGTATGAGTTTCGTTCCTATCCAGACTGGCAGCAAGTTCCTGTTGTGATCGCGACCAATGTGCCGGCAGCTGAGTTTACTGATAGCTGGCCGCTATTAAAGGGCCAGCTGAGCGTGAGTGCTTACCACTACAAACCGCTGATGAGTCTGCAAAGTCTCCTAGCGTCTGTCGAAGCTGTAGTTCCCGATCGCGTATGAACCACATCGTTACCAAAGCCATTGTGCTCAGGCGGGTAGATTTTGGTGAAGCCGATCGAATTATTACGGTGCTGACCCCAGATCAAGGCAAGCTAGGTCTGATGGCAAAGGGCGTGCGACGCCCGAAGTCCAAGCTGGCAGGCGGCATCGAACTGTTTAGTGTCAGTAGTATTACGTTTATGCGCGGGCGCAGCGAGCTGGGCACACTCATCTCGGCGCGACTCGACAATCACTACGGCAACATTGTTCGTGACATTCAACGTGTTCAGCTTGGTTACGACCTCATCAAGCTACTGGATAAAATTACCGAAGAAGATGCCGAAGCTGACTATTTTACACTTCTACACCAACTGCTGGGGGCTCTGGACGACACAGCGGTAACTTCCGAATTAATCCAGATCTGGTTCTATGCGCAGTTACTACGCATCGGTGGCATGGCGCCTAATCTACATACTGACAAAGTGGGCAAAGAACTGAGTCCCGACCAACAATACCAATTCGATTTTGACAGCGGCACCTTCACGGTCTTGGACGGCGGACCCTACGGCGCAAACCACATTAAGTTTTTGCGTTTGCTGTTTAGCGATACCCAGCCGCTGGTGCTGGCCAAGGTGGCCGACATGCCGTCGTTACTCAATGCAGTCAAACAGATTGTCATTTACTGGCAACAGTCGTATAGTAGCTAGCTACCAGGGAGATTGTATGGCGGATGCAGAGTTTGACTTAAGTCGTCCCAAGGCATGTTATGGACCCGCGGGGCGGTACGTTGCCAGGTTGTTTCATCAACTACGAAATGGCAGATTGTTGAATACACAAGTTCAGTTGCCAAACGACTATTTAGCCGTACGTGATCCATTCCAGGCAATAGAGGACGCACGTCTGGCGGCAACAGACAAATTACGTCAAAAACACTTACTCGGTAAAGAGCAAGAGGTAACACCAGAGAGTGTTGCGGCTATTGCTGTCATGCGAGTTTGCCTAAATCGGCGACACGACTATCCGGCGCCAGGTCCAACCGTACACACCGAAGACCTAACACTTGAACGGGTCAGGTCTTTCGTGGTAGTAAGAGATATCACGGAGACGTACCAATACGTCACGTCAGTTGGCCATCAGGCGAGGCCCAATGCGGACACTGACTGGCTGACTACTGCCAAACTTAGCATCGACGGGGAGTACCAACCAACCCTCAGCAGAGTAATACAGCTACCATTAACGGCGTACGAAAGCCGAAACGCTTCGAGATACAAGGTGTTCGAAACTCAGCTAGCGCGAGGTGGGAGGGCGGATGATCCGGTTGTATTGGCACACGTACTGGATGAAGGAATTATTGAAGTTATGGTTGATCCGAGGAGTCTCATCCGTAGCCCAGAAGAGTAAAACAGGGTATAATCTAGCTCAATGAGCAAAGATGTAAAACTCGAAGACATTGTTAGTTTGTGTAAGCGCCGGGGCTTTATTTTTCAGGGGTCCGAGGTGTACGGTGGCTTGGCCGGCACGTGGGACTACGGCCCGCTGGGTGTTGCGCTGAAGAAAAACATCATGGACTTGTGGTGGAAGATGTTTGTCAGTGACCGCGACGACATGTACGGCGTCGACGCGGCAATTCTTATGAACAAAAAAGTCTGGGAGGCATCTGGCCATACCGCAACGTTTACCGACCCACTCGTTGAATGCAGCAACTGTCACGGCCGGTTCCGCGCCGATAAACTCGATGACGCCAACAAGTGCCCGACCTGTGGCAAAGAAGGCACGTTTGGTGAGGCTCGGGCCTTTAACATGATGTTCAAGACAAATGTTGGGCCTGTCGAAGATGAAAACTCCATTAGCTATTTGCGGCCAGAGACGGCGCAGGGTATTTTTACCAATTTCAAAAACGTCGTCGATACGTTTTACCCGGACATGCCATTTGGTATCGCTCAGCAGGGCAAGGGCTTTCGTAACGAGATTAGCCCGCGTGACTTCATCTTTCGCGATCGCGAATTTGAAATGATGGAGATAGAGTATTTTGTACACCCAGACAAGTGGCAAGAATCATTCGAGCACTGGGTAGAGCAGACCAAAGCATTCTTCACCGCACTTGGCCTACCGGCAGATAACGTCCACGAGTTGGAAGTCGAACAAGCTGATCTTGCGCACTACAGCAAGCGGACTGTTGATTTTGAGTATGATTTCCCAATCGGCAAAGAAGAGTTATCGGGTTTGGCGTACCGAACAGATTTTGACCTGGGTAATATCCAAAACGCCAGTGGCAAAAGCATGGAATACCGTCCAAAAGACGGCGGCGAAGTGTTTGTGCCGCACGTGATCGAGCCTTCGTTTGGTGTCGAGCGTGCCGTTATGGCCGTACTGACTGCCGCCTATTGGAACGACGAGGCCAACGAAAGAATCGTTTTGAAACTGCCAGCACACCTTGCGCCAGTCAAAGTTGCCGTGTGCCCGCTGGCCAAGAACAACGAAGCTCTGGTTGCGAAAGCCCGCGAAGTCTACGACATGCTCCGCAAAGAATTTGGCGAAGTTATGTACATCGACAGCGGCAACATCGGCAAAAACTACCGCAAAATGGACGAAATCGGCGTCCCGTACGTGGTAACAGTCGACTTCGAAAGCCTAGAAGGCGACACCAAAGACACCGTAACAGTCCGCCACCGCGACACCACCGACCAAGAACGCATTGAAGTAGCAAAGCTAGTACAGGGGTTAAAAACTAGCACATTTTCGTTATGAGTATCGAAGATGTTTTGGAGTTTGTGAAAAAACACGATTTGATGATGTTAGCGACAGTTGACGACAACGGCAAGCCAGAAGCGGCAGTTGTTGAGTTTGGTGAAAAGGACGACTTCACCATAGTTATTGATACCTTGACCACTTCGCGAAAATATAAGAACTTGCAGTCATGCAATAATGTTGCCGTCGTGGTAGGTTGGGACAACAGTGTTACTGTACAGTTCGAGGGAAGCGCAACTGAGTTATTGGGGCCCGCGCTCGAAGCCGCCAAGCAGGCCTATTTTGCCAAAAACCCACGTGCCAAAAAATGGGCAGACAGGCCAGATGTAGCGTACTTTGCCATCAAACCAAACTGGATTCGTTACTCGGATCTCAACCAAGACCCATGGCTCATTGAAGAATTCTCTCTGTAATTTGTTATCATTAAGCCATGAAAGTTTTGCGGCGGACACAGTTTGGAAATCCGGTTTTGCGGCAAAAAGCCAAGCGGTTAACTGCTGATGAAATCAAATCGTCCAATATCCAGGAGCTGATCCAAAACATGCAGCACACCCTGGCCAGCAAAAAGAAATACGGTGTCGGCCTAGCCGCGCCGCAAGTGGGGCAAGGTGTCGCTATTGCCATTATTGGCATTAAGCCAACCGAAACCAGGCCAACACTAATGCACGTCGACATGGTTATTATTAACCCAAAAATTGTGAAGACGTATGGTCAAAAGTCGCCGATGTGGGAAGGCTGCATTAGCTTTGGCGACACCCAGAATTTCCCGTACGCCAAAGTGCCACGCTACAAAAAGGTCCGCCTGAGTTACGACGATGAACATGGCCAGCACCACGAAGCTGACTTTGACGGCTTTGTGGCACATGTCATCCAACACGAAACCGACCACCTAAATGGCGTGCTGTTTGTGGACAGGGTAGTGGACACCACCACCTACATTACGGTCGCAGAGTACAAGAAACGCTACATGCACGACTAACAGAGAGAAATTCCAATACTATATAAAGTA
The DNA here is from genome assembly GCA_020427965.1 of Candidatus Saccharimonadota bacterium. Lineage (GTDB taxonomy): Bacteria > Patescibacteriota > Saccharimonadia > Saccharimonadales > UBA4665 > JAGQNT01. Next base: position 8,971 of record JAGQNT010000143.1, read on the forward strand.
TAGTATTGGAATTTGCTATGATTAGAGTATGAATGAGGTTACCGTGCGGCTGGCGCGTCCAGAAGAGCTTTCTAAAGTGCAGGATTTGAATCATGAATTGTTCTTGTCTGATAACCGGCATTTGGCCGACCTAAACACTAATTGGCCGTACCAAGAAGTTGGCAAAGAGTATTTTCGGCAGATGATTGCGGGTGAAATTGGCGTTTGTTTTGTGGCGGAGATAGAAGGGAAGTTAGTTGGGTACTTGGCTGGTTGCATACAGCGATCGGACACTGTCTATCGGGGTAAACGCGCCGAGGTGGAGAATATGTTTGTCGACGAGGCACAACGAAGCCGCGGTGTTGGGAGCAAATTGATCGAGGCCTTTTACGATTGGTGTCGACAATATGATGTGAATTACGTTATGGTAACTGCCTTTACAAACAACGACCGCGCATTGTCCTTTTACCAAAAACAGGGCTTTTCTGACTACTCGACGACCCTTTGGCATAAACTATAGTGCTATGATAATGCCATGAAAGAAGCATTGGCGATCATTGGGGCGCTATTAATCTTAGGCAGTCCATTGCCTTACATCATAGATATCGTCAAAGGTAAAACAAAACCGAATATTGTAACCTGGTTTACTTGGAGTTTATTAACTGGAATTGCAGCCGCGGCTTTATTTGCGGAAGGGCAGCCGAGGGCGGGACAATTACTTGTCGCGGATACGGCAGGTACACTCGCGATAGTACTATTTGGACTCAGGCACGGTATCGCCAAGCTTGACTGGATTGACGGGCTACTGCAACTAGGAGCCATTGTCGGTTTGGTGTTGTGGTTGGTGTTTAATTCGCCCATGATTGCCATAGTTATGACTATCACGGTCGATCTACTTGCGACAATCCCAACTTTGCGTCACTCCTGGTCTGAACCAGATGAAGAAACGACGATTACGTTTGTTTTATGTGCGGTCGCAGCGCTACTAACACTTCTGTCACTCAAGACCTACGATGTTTCGGGCTGGATTTACCCAGTTTATTTACTGCTAAATAATTCAGCACTCGCAATAACCATATCACATGGTCGTCGTAAAGCAGCGTCGGCCAAGGAATAAAATGGCATACGACACAACCCTAGAAGACCGAATTGACGAAGTTATTGCCAGCTGGGGCCTGGATGTGCCCAAACGCAAGATGTTTGGTGGGCTAGGGTACTTTATCAACCGCAACATGGCGTTTGGCATTAAAACTGACCAACTGATTATCAAAGCAGATGAATCAACCGTACAAAAGTTGCTGCAGGAACCAAACATTGGCTATTTTGACTACGGCGGCAAACAGATGAAAAGCTGGCTCCAGGCTGAAGCCGAGGCGCTGGACGAGGACAACTTGGTCCGTTATCTGGAAATCAGCCGCGACTACGTCCTGACACTGCCACCAAAGTAATCATGATGGCCTGAGCGTGCTAAAATCAACATCCCGTTGTATGTGAAAGCATAGTAGGTACGCCAGACGATTGGCGACGCGCATGCTGGCAATCAGGGCGGGATCAATCGTTAGTGGCCAGTGATCCGCATCAGGAATTGTACCTAACTCCAACTGAGGCACTGCATCAGTAAAGGCGAGTATATCAGTGCGAAAGCGAAAGCCAGTTGAGTGGCTCTCTACCTGGATGCCTTGACCGTCCTCACGTTTGACTAAGATTCTCTGCGGAGAAATATCTACGGCCAAAACTGCTCTGTCCGGGTAACGGGCACGCACACAGTCAACCAACAGCACTCCATCATGCTCGGGGGAGCGCATTGACACTTGCCGTTCGCCAATTTGTTCTATAAATTTAGTAAAATTCCTGGCCATAGATTGCAGCGATTATACAATCTTTACCCGCTGGGTGCTAGAATGATGGTATGCAAAAGCGACTATTTCGATCGAAGAGTCAACGTATGATCGGCGGCGTATGTGGTGGTCTGGCGGAGTATTTTGATGTTGACCCGACACTAGTGCGGCTCATCGCTGTACTCCTCATTTTCACCGCCGGTGGCGGCGTACTGGCCTACCTAGTGCTATGGATCATTATTCCGGAAAACCCTAACCAATAATAGAACGATAATTAGCTACATCGACTGGGGAAACTGCATAAAGTAGCGTGTGTCTGGTCGGTAGGCGATATATTCGCCATCTCGAGTCTCGTCACGGCTGACTACGTTGTAGTCGAGTGTTTCGCGTTCGTCATTTTGGGCCGCAACGAATTCGGCGCCGGCTGCGAAATAACTTTTGACTGCGCCAACATTACTGGCCCATGTCTCTAGACCGATGTTACGGGCGCCGAATAATGCCATTGAGCCTGCGACAATACCACCAGTAAAGCGTTTGCCAAGCCCTTGGCCTGCAACAGCCGCATCCAGACGGATAGCGAACGTATTTTCGCACACAGGGAGCTTGGCGCGTTCGTCATCACTGGACTTGCCAGTCCAGCCATAGCCAACCGTATCACCGTTGATAGGATCGAGGTGGTCCACTAGTTTAACCAGGCGGAAGACTCCGCGTCCACCATCTTTGGCGAGCTGTTTTTCGGCTGCAGCCTCATCTGTCCAGCGCTGGCGCATATCTTTTGGACAAAACTCGCGGACACCTGGCTGGCTGGCAATACGCGTGATATCTTCGACATCTTCGCGTCGCAAACCGGCGACTAATCCATAGCCAGAACCCATGAGCCCATCAATAATCGTAGACATCTTCGGCCGGACGTCTGTGGGCATGACCAACAGAGGTTTTTCGGTAAAAGTGGTTGGAAATTCAGCTTCGCGTCGTGGCATATAAATTCCTAAATTTAACCTATATTACCATTAAATTATATAATTATCAATGGTCACGCCCAGTAATGTAAGGTATTATGCGAGTATGAATACGATTATCGTGCACGGGAGTCCCGACAGTGACGAGTATTACTCGGATGAATTTCCGAGTGCCAGCAACAGCCACTGGCTGCCGTGGCTACAAAAGCAGTTGATGATCAAAGACATCAAGGCTGACACGCCAGAAATGATGTTTCCGTTCAAGCCGGATTACGACCATTGGAAAACAGAGGCCGAACGCTTTGAAATCGGGCCAGACACCATGCTCGTGGGGCATAGTTGTGGCGGGGGCTTTTGGGTGCGCTATCTCAGCGAGCATCCTGATCTCAAAGTCGGCAAAGTTGTTTTAGTGGCACCGTGGCTGGATCCAAACAATGTCCGTAAAACCGACTTTTTTGATTTTGAAATTGACCCAGATCTCGTGAAGCGGACCAAGGGCATAACTATTTTTAACTCCACCAATGACCACCAGGGTATCCACTGGTCGGTAGAAATGATCCGCCAATCCGTCAAAGACATTAAATACGTGGAGTTTGATGACTACGGCCACTTCTGCCTGGAAGACATGCACACCGAAGCCTTTCCAGAATTGCTGGCCGAGCTATTAGACTCATAAAACCAGGTTTGGTCTTGGGTCTCACGTTGGAATATGGTGATACGATAAAGTCATGAAAATTCACGTCCATGATTCATTGCAGGACTATACATATGAGGTCAGCCAACAGACTGGCAAAAACTTTGATCCAGAATTTCGGCCAGATTTAACCCCGCAACAAATGTTAGAGTTGGGCGTGTTCGGCGGTGACTATTTTCATGGAGAATATGATGAATTTCCGTCTGAGTGGTTCAAGAACGCCAAACTTAGCGTGCTACACAATCCGGCACTGAACTACTTTGCGATTGATGCCAGTCAAAGTCATGCCGAATGGGTACGCAAAGGCTGGATTAGCGAGCAAGACCCACGAGGCTGGTTTCAGTGGTACTGTCGATATTATCTCGGTCGTCGCACCCCAGATGAAGATAGGCGACAAATAGCACGATGGAAGAATATGACCCGACATGTCGGCCAGATCAAAAAAGCCTGTCGGCCGGGCGATGAACTGTGTCGGCCACGACAACGCCAAGCATTACTTCACTGGGCATACGATTCACGCAAGCTGTAGAATAATTGTACTTGTCAGGAAAACGCTTACGTTTCATACTGTAGACTAGAAAAACAAGGGAGGGTTCTATGGAAGTAGTAGTAAATTATTGGGCGGTTCTATTTGCCGCACTTAGTTCGATGGTTGTCGGCAGTCTTTGGTATTCACCAGCAGTGTTTGGCAAGACGTGGGAAAAGACCTTCAAGCAAAACAAAAAGCGCGCCAAAAAAGAAATGCCACTCGTTATGTTCGTCACGCTGGTGGCATCGCTGCTTATGGCTTACATTTTGGCGCACGTGGCCTATCTGGCAAACCAGTTCTTTGGCAACAGCTTCCTGCAAGACACCATGACAACCGCTGTCTTCTTGTGGTTGGGCTTTAGCGTGCCAGCGATTTTGGGTGGGCTTTTCGAACAGCGACGCAAGGCTGCCATGATGCTGCAAATCGGTAATGTTCTGGTTACGCTTGAGGTTATGGCTCTGATCATCGGCCTCATGGGCGTGTAGCATTTACGCAGTCAACAGAACCAGTTCGTCTTTGCCCAGTAAGCCCTGTATGATGGTTATATGAGTAAGAGTAAGAAACGACCAGTCGTCTATGCCTACATAGACAGTCAAAACGTGAACGTTACGACGCAAAAACACGGTTGGAAAATGAATTGGGCCGCCTTGCGTAAATTTCTGGCAGAAGAATACGGGGTCACCAAGGCCTACATGTTTATTGGCTATGTGCCAGAGTTTGAGCCAATGTATGAACAGCTTCATCAACAGGGGTATTCAATTGTCTTGAAGCCAACGTTTGATATGACACGACCTCGACAGGAAGCCGATCAGCCCGATGAAGAAAAACGTCCGATCAAGGGCAACATCGACGCCGAATTAGTACTGTGGGCTATGAAGGACATGAAAGAGTACGACAAGGCCATCATCGTGTCCGGTGATGGTGATTTTTTCTGCTTGGTTGAGTATTTGGATGAGCAACATAAGTTAGAGAAGATAATGGCGCCAACAGGGCAATACTCGAGCCTGTACAACAAATACGAAAGTTATGTCGAGCGTTTGGATAATCATAAGAAAGTGCTAGAATACCGCGACCGCAAAAAGCGTGCACCGCGACTATTCGGCGGCCGGCAAAGCCGCCAGCAGAATTGACGCTTTTGGCACTGGGCACGATTTTCCGCTGCGATACTCACTCACCGTACCATCTGTACGGCTCCTTCCGTTTCTCGTGGAGAAATCGCACCCAGCACACAAATGCACGCTTTTTGCCCCCGAGATTTGAAAAATTGCCACACCTGGTTATAATGTGAGCGCTATGGGACGAGGGAGTGTATGAGGCAAAAACAAGCCTTGGCCGTGATGTTAGATGGCCAGTCGGTATTTTTAACGGGGGCACCCGGGGCGGGCAAGACCTATGTCTTAAATATGTTTATTGAACGAGCCAAAAGGCGTGGCAAGCGCGTCGCAGTAACCGCCAGTACGGGCATCGCGGCTACGCATATTGGCGGTAACACTATCCACTCTTGGTCGGGCCTTGGCATCAAAGATTATTTGAGTCAGTTTGACCTCGAACGGCTAAAAAATAATGATCGTTTGATAAAGCGTTATAACTCAACCGACGTATTGGTTATCGACGAGGTTTCGATGCTCCACGGCAAGCGCCTAGACATGGTAAACCAAGTGTGTAAGCTCCTGCGCGAAAATGATCAACCATTCGGTGGATTACAGGTTGTGCTGGTGGGCGACTTGTTTCAATTGCCACCAGTTAGTCGCAACGGGGAACCGGATGATTTTGTGCACCGCAGCGTGGCCTGGCAGGAATTAGCTCCGCAGATTTGCTATCTAACTGAGCAGCACCGCCAGACCGAGGTCGGAGACGGACTGCTTGACCTACTAGAGGCGATGCGCCGGGGCGACGTCAATGAACTCCATGAAGCGTTGCTACAAAGTCGGCTGGGCAAACAGCCGGATCAAGATCATGCCGTCACCAAACTGTACTCGCACAATATTGATGTCGATAGCATCAATAATCGTCAATTACAGGCCTTGCCGGGCCAAAAGCACACCTACCAGATGACTACGTCTGGCTCTAAGCAGAAAATCGAAACGTTTACTAAATCATTGCTGGCACCAGTAACACTAACACTGGCTGTTGACGCCGAGGTAATGTTTGTCGTTAATAACCCGGCGAAGGGTTTTTATAACGGCAGTCGGGGGAGGGTGGTTGATTTTGACGATGAGTATCCGGTGGTTGAGCTGTACAGTGGGCGAGAGGTCATAGTCGAGCCGCATGACTGGTCACTCGTGGAAGATGGCAAAACCAAGGCCAGTGCGACACAGCTGCCGCTACGCCTGGCCTGGGCAATCACCATTCACAAAAGTCAGGGCATGAGCCTAGACGCGGCCATTATGGATCTGTCACGCTCGTTTACGCCGGGCATGGGGTATGTGGCGCTCAGCCGAGTGCGCTCCATTGACGGTGTGTACTTGGCAGGCATTAACAATATGGCCTTGCAACTCCATCCCGATATTTATACATTTGATACGCAAGTCCGTGAATCGTCCAATGCCTTGGCAACGGTCACCGAAGATGCACCAGATAGTGATCCCGAGGCGGAAGCGCCCATCATAGTACTGGACGATGAACTCCTGCGCAAACTCAAGGCCTGGCGGCTCAAGCGCGCCAAAGCCGACAGTTTACCGGCCTACATCATTGCCCACGACTCAGCCCTAGAGGCGCTGGCAGTGCGCCCGCCAACATCCATCGCAGAGCTGCGGGCTACCAAAGGCTTTGGTCCCAAAAAGGCCGAGGCCTACGGCGAAGACATCCTCTCGTTAATTCATCACTATCAATCTGCGGGGGAGTACAATAAGGGCTAATGGATATTATCATTGCCATCATCCTGGGTATTGTCGAAGGTGTGACCGAATTTCTACCCATTAGTAGTACGGGTCACTTGATTGTCACGGAAAAGCTACTGGGCTTCCACGATGTGCAGGACATGTTCACGGTCGTAATCCAGCTAGGGGCAATTTTGGCAGTCATTTGGTTTTATTGGCGTGATTTGCTGGAGAAAACTCTGGGTTTATTCAGGTGGGATAGGCAGGCGGTGCATTTTTGGAAACTCCTCGTTACCGCGACCATCCCGGCCGGTATTATTGGGCTGCTATTAAACGATTCCATGGACAAGTTGACGAAGCCAGTTGTGGTTGCGACAACCCTGATTATCGGAGGTGTTATTCTATGGCTGGTCGACAGGAAGCCAGTCGAACAGACCGAAACAGTGGCTGATTTTAGCAAAATATCGCTCAAAAAGGCGCTGTTGGTTGGTTTAGGTCAAAGCGTGGCGATTATACCCGGTGTGTCGCGGTCTGGCGCAACCATCGTGACCGGGCTGGCGACGGGACTAAACCGTCCCACGGCCACGGCGCTGTCGTTCTACCTCAGCATCCCCGTGATGGTGTTAGCGAGCGGGCTCAAACTAGTGCAAAATGGCGACCAACTTAGTCAACTGTCGGGTGGACCCATTGCACTGTTTGTTGGCCTGGTCACGGCATTTATTACCGCACTCTTTAGCATCAAGTGGCTACTGAAGTACATCAGCCACCACAACTTTAAACCGTTTGCGTACTACCGCATCATCGTTGGTGTGCTGATTTTTGTGCTGCTGGCGGTCAATGTTCTGTAGCAGTGACGTGACGTTTGTCTGATGCAGGTCAGTTGCTTATGATTGTCAAAAAATTGACACCAACAGTAAAATAGTTTCTTTTTTTACAGCTTTTATTATAGAGTAATCTTCATGACTCAATTCGTGGACCGAGACTCAACTGATGGATTTCGTGGTATTGCTGAGGTTGCCGTGCCTGGGCCGGATCGTGCCAACCCAGAGACTTTTGCGCTGTTAACATCTGCTTTGGTAAGAGAAATGCCCGCGTCGGGCGAAAGGCAGCGCAGTATCGTGGTGGCGGGCGATACGCGTCCTTCAACAGAGGCGCTTGTAGAAGGTGTCGTGGCGGGCGCCAGAAGAGAAAATGCTCATGTGCACTACATGGGTGTTGCTCCTACGCCAGCAGCCCAGTGGGCAGCCAAGCGTACTCATGCATCCGGCACCGTCGTGGTAACAGCTAGCCATAATCCGGCCGAATACAACGGTTGGAAGGGCATGCCGGGCTATCGCAAGCCACTACCCAGCGAGGTTGAAAGAATTCATGGCACCTACTTCCGAGACGTGGTCCATGGCGTACATATTCCTGTCAGTGCCTCAGCGCCAACTGTACGTCGCGATTTACTGGACCAATATCAACAGGCAGTTATTAGGGATATTCGCGCTAACTTTGAGGACATACTGCCACTGGATGGCAAGGTCGTGGTTTACGATGGTGCGAATGGTGCTGCCAAAGAGGTGATGCCCCAAGTCTTTGAATCACTTGGCGCAACTGTCATTCGCTATGCTTGCGGTGACGGTGTTATTAACGAAGGCTGTGGCGCAGCAGATCTAGACGGGTTACATAACTTCCTAGCTCAAAATCCGACAATCAACAGTGATAATCTTCTTGGTGCGTTTGCCAATGATGGTGATGGCGACCGGATGATGGGCGTTGCTTTGCGCCCCGACGGTAGCACCGCAACAATCGACGGTAATCACATGATGCACGCCTTGGCACAGGGGGAACCCGGTATCGTCGGTACTCTCTATACAAACTACGGCCTCGTGTCTCGACTACGGGACGAGGGCATTGGCTTTGCGGAATGTCCAAATGGCGACTCGTACGTTACCCAAAAATTAGTCAATATGCAGCGTCAGGGACTTCCGTGGCGACGGGGTGGTGAATTTACCGGTCATTTGATCGATACAGACTGGCTCCCAAGCGGCGACGGAGTTCGTATGGCCGCCTGGTACGCCTCGTATCTGGTCAGTCGCGGTATGACTATGGCGGATGCCCACGACGCGTTGCCGCTGTGGGCAACACATCAAATCAAAGTCCCGCATCAATTATCACGAGATGGGCTGCGAGCAGTAATGAATCACCCTGATCTTTGTGGAACGCTGGATGTAGCCAGTGATGCTATGGGAGATCAGGGGCGTCATATTGTCCGACCATCTGGTACCGAACCGATTATTCGCGTATACGTTGAAGCAGCTCAGCCTGAAGTGGCTACAGAAATGTCCGCTACCATTGCGCATCGTGTCATGTCGTTAGTCGGCAAGTAAGACACATTATTGACAAAAAGCTAATGTTTTGCTACAATAGTGTTTGTAATCAATAAAAATTACAAACATGCAAAAAAATATTAAAAACAAACACATTCGTCCTCACCACGTTCGCGTCGGTGCGATTGCCATTGCGGTTGCAACTGGCCTCCACATTGGCGGCCTGGGGCACATCAAGAACTCTAGCAATCACAAAGATGACGGCATCAGTCTGGCGCACGCCCTGGAACATCACCTAGAGCGCGAGAACGAGACCGCCCGGCACATGGTGCGGTTTGACGAAGGTTTGCGTTTGCCAAGCACCAGCGGCGGCAACGGGGAAGCGTAGGAAGATTATTATGAACTCATGGGACAAAGCAGCGGCAAGGGTGCCGGGTGCAAGGCAAGAACTCGGTGCTCGTAGTCGAACTTCACTAGCTCCTCCAACTGAGCGTTCTAAAATAGTACGCCGTACCGTAGCCGCCGGATTGCTTGCGGCTGTGGGCGTAGGGACTGTAGTTGGCGGTAAGGCCCTCAACGAAGGTGTTCAACACAGGTTAGACGAAGTAACAGGGATTCACGCCGTAGACTTTCCGGCAAACGACCAACCTCATAGGGAAGTAGTCGTCGGTGATTTAGATTCAGGCATGGGCACCGTGTCGGAAATTGCAACACAAGCGTTTCCGGGTGAAGATTGGCGTAACTATCGTCGAGGCATAGAGGATCAGCTCGATGACGGAGTACTGAACCCTGGCGATCACTTAACATTGCCTGC
>JAGQNT010000144.1 GCA_020427965.1 Candidatus Saccharimonadota bacterium
CAGGTGGAATCGTGCTGGCACGGGCCCAAGTTTTGATAATGGTGCGGTCTTCGTTGCCAAGCGCTGCAACTTTCTTTGCAAGCTTGAAGTCGACGAATGGACCTTTCTTTAGTGAACGACTCATATCAACCTACCTTATTTCCTCTTGGCCGCGTGACGGCTTCTTACGATAAACTTAGTGGTGCTCTTGCGACGACGGGTCTTGTAGCCTAGCGTCTTCTGGCCCCAAGGTGTTTTAGGTGCAGCACCGTGGTTCTTACCACCACCAACACCGTGACGACCACCATCTCCACCACCGTGCGGGTGATCAGCGGCGTTCATAACAACACCACGAACGGTTGGGCGGATACCTTTGTGTCGGCTGCGACCAGCTTTACCAACCTTGATGTTTTGGTGTTGTTCGTTACCGACCACACCAAGACTTGCGGTACAGTTTTCATTTACTAGGCGGAACTCACCGCTCGGCATACGCAGCTGTGCGTAGCCATTGTCGCGACCCATCAGCTGAGCACTGTTACCTGCGCTACGGACTAACTGAGCGCCACCGCCTACTTTGAGCTCAACTGCATGTACAGTTGATCCGACTGGGATATTCTTGAGTGGCAAGCGATTGCCGGTCTCGATAGCAGCTTCATCACCTGCGGCGATCTTTTGGCCAACCTTCATACCCTTAGCGGCCAACACGTAGTGATACGTACCGTTAGACTCTTTGATTCGAGCCAGTCGCGCGCTACGGTTTGGATCGTACTCGATATGCTCAATAACGGCTTCGGTACCTGGGGCTAACTTGAAGTTAACCAAGCGGTAGTGCTTACGAGCACCGCCACCCTTGTGACGAGTCGTGATACGGCCCTGGTTGTTGCGGCCACTGCCACGCTTTTTGCTAACGGTCAGCGACTTTAATGGTTTCTTGGTCGTAATACCATCAAAGTCCTGGCTGGTCATGCCACGGCGACCGGGAGTGGTTGGGTTGTATTGCTTTATTGCCATGATTTAAGCTCCCATCTCCACGTTAACTACTACCTGACCAGCGAAGCCGGCCATAGGCTGAATTTCAACAAAACCTTCCGGACAGATAGGCATGACTACATCTGACA